>CAXTDO010000998.1:0-2003 GCA_964242315.1 uncultured Flavihumibacter sp. | reverse complement strand
AGCCTCCTCCGTGGACCTCCGTGCTACCTCGGCTTTTCCTCCGTGGTTAAAAAAATCAGTGCTTTCACCTTTTCCAGCTTTGGATCAATCTCATCTCTGATAGATTCCAGTGATGAACGGACAAACACATCCGGCATCACCCCTCTTCCGCTTTTAACTGCATTTTTGTTAATAACCATCCTGAACTTCGGCAAAGTAAACCGGATCTTTGTATTAGGTAAAGTAACATCAGGAATCAACCAGGCAGTATTGCCATAAGCACCGCCGCCGGTTTCTTCTCCTACTAATAAAACATTTTTCTGTCCTTTAAGAAAATAAGCGAAAAGCGATGTGGCTGAAAACGAATTGCCACCGGTGATCACATAAACGTTGCCATCAAAATGATGGCGCTGCTTAGGCCTGAAATAATGACGCTCGAAGTAACCGAAATGATATTTGCCATCTGCACGTTTCCTGGTTATGAAGTTCATGGATAACCGATTCAAAAAGTTTTGCCCGATATATTTGCCGTAAGAACTTCTTTTATTTATGGCATATAACGAGTCGGCCATTTTAAAGCGATGGTCAATAATAAGTTTTGTAAGCAGGTTGGAGATGCCAACACTTCCACCGCCATTACCTCTCACATCCACTACAAGATTCTGGATATGTTGGTGATGCAGGTCTTTGAATGTACGTTTAATAAAGCGTCTCATTCCGTGGCCACCAATAAAAGTATTCAGCGTTAAAAAGGCGGTGCTGGTTGAAGTGTCAATGTGTAATTCACGCGAAGCGGCCAGGATGTTATGTCTTCTTTCTTTTCTATCCAGTTTTTTAAAATTCATTAATTCATCCCTATACGAGCTGTCTTTCTTTGGATCAAAAACTTTTATATCGGTCTGTTTTTCTTCTCCCTGGTTATTCATATAACCGATGGTAAATTTATCTTTCAGTCCGAAAATATTGCGGTACCAGCCGCTGAATGTGCCAACATTACTAAGTGTCTGGTATTTGTTGATGAGGCCATGTCCATCCATTGAAAGAAATTGAAACAGCGTATCCCGGTAAAAGGAAATAGGTTTTCCGTTGATGGATTTTATAACGGTACCTCTTTTAATGATATTATCCTTCCGGTTGAGGGTGGCATATACCACAGCAGAATCATCCCATAGCTTTATGCTTAACGGGAACTGTTTCATTTTTGCGGTATCAAGGTATCGGAAATAATTTTTGGAATATCTTACGGAAGTGTGGCCGCAATTGATTTTAGATATCGTATAACTTAGTAAAGCCCTGAACTGTGGTTCTGTCATAGAATCCCTTATGCGGGAATAGGCGTAATCGAAAAAATAATTTATAGAATCTTTGGAAGTGTACCAATAAAGACTTGGGTGGCCCTCTTCCAGTATGTGCCGAAAAGTTTGGAAATCATTTTGCAAGACTACTTTTGCAAAATTTTTATTGGGGTTATATAAGTGCTTTGCCGGATAACAGCTAAGCATTATATGAAAACAGCTTACTACCAGTGTTATGTTAAAGATGAATTTACGCATTGAATTGTAGTAGCTAAACTTTCCGGATGGCTGACAGATAATACTGGTTCTACTGTTTAAAAGCATTCCATCCCTGCGCGGTTATTTCAAATTTATTTCCACCTTTAGTAATGATATGAGCGCCTTCGCCTGCTTCGGTCATAAAGCCAATGACACTGATTTCCTCATTTAGTACCAGCTTATCATAATCCTCCTGTTTTAAGGTAAACAGCAGTTCGTAATCTTCACCGCCGCTTAGCGCACATGCCGTAGGATCAAGGCCAAATTTAAAAGCAGCGTTGCGACTGTCCTCATGAATGGGTATCTTATCTTCATAGATCACGCAACCCAGGCCACTTTGTTTGCAGATATGCAGGATCTCTGAACTCAGTCCATCACTTACATCCATCATAGCGGTAGGCGCTATGGACGAGTCGTCGAAAAATTCAACAATATCTTTACGTGCTTCGGGTTTCAGCATGCGTTCCACAA
>CAXTDO010000997.1:0-2011 GCA_964242315.1 uncultured Flavihumibacter sp. | reverse complement strand
CGGCGGGGTATACGAATCCACAATTTTTACTGTTCCGTTCAATGAGGTTGCCAATGCTGAAACCACCTTTGCCATTATGTAATTTCTGATATTTAGATCCTTTAACGCAGGAATCTCCTGCCAATCCGGTAGGAAATTTAAACCCACAGCTTTGGCTTTGCAGTTCCACCAAACTGCCTGTAATGTAACCACCGCTGCCATCGTGCAGTCTTTCATATTTTGAATATCCAATGCAGCTATCTCCGGCCGGTGTGCCTTTCGCAGGCCATTTGCTCTTTGTAAAGGTAGCTTGTGATGAATCAAACGGCGGTGGCGTGTAAAAAACGGAGATTGACTTTTGACTCCGGCAGATTATTTCATCAATTTTTCTTCTTAATTCCGTTATATTATTGTAAACCATGAAAGTTTTATTTCCAACCTGTATGGCACCGGAGTTGGCTGATTCGGTGAAAAAGAAAATACTGTCTGCGGAGTTGCCGATGTAATCGAGCGATAAATTTTGTACATTCCAGTTTAAATTATTTGGCGTCAGTAACGAATCGTACGCGTCTAATTTAGTTGTTGTAAGATAGCTCTTTACCTGCCTTTCTACCGAATCGGTGATTTCCGTTTCATTGTTTTTGATTTTGTTGGGAATGTTCAGGGAAGAAACATTATTGTACTCATAATAATTATTAGAACCTAACCGAAGTATACCTGCGATAGGTAAAGTTTTACAGTTGTATTTCGACAAGGCGCATAACCGCTGCATGTTATCGGGAAGTAAATAGCCTGATAATTTATCAGCGATAATAATGGTAAGCGGAAAGGTGGTTATCTTACCGCCCTCTTCCAAAGTCTTGACATTATCTTCTAAAATCTTTATAGTTTCGGTGCCGTTCTGGCTATTGTTGCTGCATCCTGTTAATACGGTTATCAAACAGGTAAATATCACCGTATAGAAATAAAATCTTTTTATCATATCAATCGTCTGCAAATGTTTTGATTTAGTCCGGGACCATTTTTTTAACTGAGAAAAGTATCTCTAACGTATATAAACACTTGAATGATGTAAACGAAATCTCTGCAAAAAAGAGGATCGGTAAAGGTTTTTACAGGTACAGTAAATTTTACGGATTGGATAACTACAAAACTGTTGTTTTGTATCAGTGTAAAAAAGCATTTGCTTAGAAAAACGAAATAATGCATAAGGCAGATGATATGTTTTGGTTTATTTGGAAAGACAGGTTCTTCAAGATACCGGATGCAGAGTACAAGTATATGACATAATTTTAAATATTGGTCAAATTTTTAAAATTGCAGAACTGTACTGACCTGGGTAAAAGTCATGCATACACACTCACATGATTCTTTATATCTTATGTAATTTGATAAATACTTTCTTTCGCATTTGTAAATTCTGGCCTGGCATTATTACAGGCAGCATTGGCTTTATGCAGTTCCATCGGTCAATACAACAATTCAATCATCATTTACACTTTCGAAGCAGCACGCTGATATAACTTTATTTCAAACGTTAAGATATGTCAGTAATTAATAACACTGCAATTTCGAGATGGCTCATTATGGGCAGCCTTTTATTGTCGGCTATCTTTACCGGTACTGACCTTTGGGCATCAGCGGCAACAGGTACCCCTGAAATGGAAGAAGATGCTATCTGCGGAGTGTGGTTTACAAAAAACAACAGCAGTAAGGTGGAAATTTTTAAAAAGAACGGGCTGTATTTCGGAAAGATAATCTGGTTAAAAAGTACAGATAAAGGTGATTTTACCAACAAAATGGTGATCTCTGATATGACCTATAATCAATCACTGCGGGTATGGGAGCGGGGTAAGTTATATTATCCGGTGAAGGATGAGCAATACCAGGGAATTATACAATTATCCGGTAAGGATACCCTTTCAATAAGAGCTTTTTTAGGAAAGCCTTTTTTTGGAAAGACGCTCACCTGGGTGAGAGCAAAGTAAGTGCTTGTTTTTTTAACCACGGAGGAAAAGCCGAGGTATCACGG
>CAXTDO010000996.1:0-2011 GCA_964242315.1 uncultured Flavihumibacter sp. | reverse complement strand
GCTTCCTCCGTGGACCTCCGTGCTACCTCGGCTTTTCCTCCGTGGTTAAAAAAATATTAGCTGTTATGTAAAGATCACCATCGCTGCATCCTTATAATTCTTAATTAACTTTGATTAAACCTGATGACTATGTGCTTTATAAAAAAAGCTTTCTTACTAATTATCGCTTTGTTTATTTATTCGTGTTATACTATGGCGCAACAGAATGAAAAAAAATATGATTCACTGTGGAAAAAGGTAGACGATCTTGTCGAAAAAAAGGGATTGACAAAGTCTGCTTTAACCGAAGTGGACAAAATATTTCAACTGGCAAAAAAGGAAAAAAAAGACGCACAGGTAATTAAATCCTTACTGTATCAGATGAACCTGCGTGAAAATTTTAAAGATGACGTTGAGCAACCTGCAACCATAGTAATCTTAGAAAAAGAAATAACAAATTTCGCAGAACCCGTTTCATCCATCCTGAACAGCATCCTTGCAGAAAAGTACTGGGTTTATTTTCAACAACAACGCTACAAAATATATGGCAGAACCGAAACTATAAATTATAAAAAAAACGATCTCGCCACCTGGAGCACCACTGACTTTCACAAAAAGATCACCGGCCTTTATGAAGCCTCCATTCAAAACAAAAAGCTGTTAGAGCAAACAAGCCTGGAGCCTTACGACGCCATAATTGTAAAAGGCAATGCACGTAGTTTGCGCCCTACAATGTACGACCTGCTTGCATACCGGGCGCTGGACTATTTCAGAAATGATGAACGCGACATCAACAAACCTGCTTATGCATTTGAAATAAAGGATGAGAACCTGTTTCTGCCGGCACAGGCATTTATCAAACTTCCCCTGATTACTAATGATTCTCTTTCGTTACATCACAAAGCATTGCTTATCTGTAAAGACCTGCTTCTGTTTCATGCTGCGGATAAAAAGCCGGATGCTTTTATTGACGCAGACATCGAAAGGCTTGAATTGCTGCACCAGTTTGGTGTTATGGAAAATAAAGAAGAATTGTATACAAAAGCATTACAGCATATATATTCAAACTACCCGGCACAGCCTGCGGCCGCTAAAGCAGCCTCATTGCTTGCACAATGGCATGTAAACAAGGCGTCAACATACGAACCTCTAAGGGATTCTTCCAGCAGGTTTGAATATATCGAGGCATTAAAAATATGCGAGACCATTGTACAACAAAAACAGGAAAGCGAAGGGAGATCAAATTGTGTTGCACTGATCAATCAGATTAAACAGAAAGAACTCAGCTTGCAGACAGAAAAAGTAAACATCCCTGATCAACCATTCAGAACACTGGTGGGCTTGAGAAATTTTACAAAATTATTTTTTAGAATTGTTCCTGTAACTTCAGCACTCAGACAGCAACTGAGTAACCGCTATGATGAAAGATATTGGAAACAATTAACAGAGCTTCCGGCTACCCGTAACTGGAACCAGGTCTTTCCCGCCACCAACGATTACCAAAAGCACAGTGCCGAAATAAAAGTAGATGCATTACCCGTTGGTAATTATATCTTACTGGCAAGTGTAAACGAAAATTTTTCCTTAAATCAAAATCCGCTGGCGGTTCAATACTTCTATGTTTCCAATATCAGCTATATCAATAACGGATCAGATTACTTTGTCCTGGACCGGGATAACGGAAAACCACTGCCAAAAGCCGCTGTGCAATTCTGGAATAATAAGTACGATCCAAATCTTCGAAAGAATACATTAGTAAAGGGTGAACAATCAACGACGGATAACAACGGGTACTTTCATAGTAATAGCAATAAGAGATCACCTGAGAATTTTCAATTGGAGATACATTACAAAAACGACCAGCTTTATCTCGACAATTATGAATACCGTACGTACAGGAGCGAGGACGAAACCGGCAACAATTTAAGTGCTTCGGAATTTGAAAGGAGTCAGGCATGGGTGTTCTTTTTTACAGACCGTTCCATCTATCGTCACGGACAAACAGTATATTTTAATTGAATCGCAGTAATAG
>CAXTDO010000995.1:0-2016 GCA_964242315.1 uncultured Flavihumibacter sp. | reverse complement strand
GGTAGAAACACATCCCTGCCGGTTAAGTATTTAATTAAAGATGAGAAGGTAGGAAACATGTGCTGTTGAATAGATCAGGAGGCAGGTAACTTAACGCTGGCTGATAGGTTACCGATTGTTCATTTTATGGATTGAATATATTCCATAGGGGTGATAGAAAATTGTTTTTGAAAGTTGCGAACAAAAATCCTCACCGAACTGTAACCAACCACTTCCGCGATTGCATGTATAGGTTGTGATCCGTTGGCAAGTAGTTCTGCAGCTTTTTTTAATTTTGTCAGGTTGATTAATTCATTAGGCGTTAAGTCGGATATGGCTTTTATTTTTCTATAGAATGTTGGGCGGCTCATGTTTAAATACTTTGCTAACCGCTCTACATCCAGTTCCTGTTCCTGTATGTGTTCCACAATGATGTTGTTCAGTTTCTCTATAAATTTCTCATCCTCGGTTGTATGGGCGATGCTTTTTACATGCGCAATGGGATTATTTGCAAAATATTCCTTTATCTTATTGCGGTTGGAAAGGAGATTAGCGATCTGCATTTTCAAGTGCCTGGGAGAAAAAGGCTTTTCAATGTAGGCATCTGCCCCTAATTCAAGCCCATCCAGTTTAGATTGAAGCGTATCTTTTGCAGTAAGCAGTATAAATGGCAAATGACTCAATTCCACGTCTGACTTTATATGTTTGCATAATTCAAATCCATCCATACCGGGCATCATGATATCGCTTACGATGAGCTGAACCGTATGCTCTCTTAAATAATTCAGTGCTTCAATTCCGTCAGGGCTTTTAATAATGTCGTATGTTTCAATTAAGTTACTTTCAATGAAATCAAGTATCTCCCTGTTATCATCCACTAATAAAATTACCGGTTTCATTATTATACAAATAGCAATATTGTTAAGTTAATCGTAAACTGCCATACAATCGGTTCATCGTTACAATGTTCTTTTTAACCACGGAGTAAAAGCCGAGGTTAAAAAGAACTTATCATTCAATGCGTAACAACATACTTAATGTAACACTAATCGGGTTTGTTTTGCTTTACAGGCAGTTTTAAAATAAAAGTATTCATGTTTACATCTATAAAATCAATTTTTATTGTACCGCCGTGCATTTCAGCAAGAGAACGGGATAAAGTTAAGCCTATTCCAGTTCCTGGTAAACCGGCTGTTTCCTTTACACGATAAAAACTTTTAAAGATTACTTCGCTCATACCCTGGGGCAAAAGAAATCCGTCGTTTTTAAAAGTAATGGCAAACATTTCACTGGTGTCATTAAATGTGCTCAATGAAACCTGCACGGTTGACTTTGCATATTTTAAAGCATTGTCCCAAAGATTGCTCATTATTTTGTTAAACGCCTCCGCATCTATATAGGCATAAAAGGATTTCGGATAATTGATTGTCAGATTGATTTTCTTTTGTGCAGCAATTGTTTTGAAGTTTTCATAATGATCATTTAAAAATCCGGAAATATCTTCCTCCGAAAGGTTTAAACGGAACCCGTTCATTTCCACCTTTCTAAAATCAAGCAACTGATTGCTTAAATGAAGCAACCGGTCGGTATTCTTATTCATTATTTCCAGGTTTGTTTTTATCAACGGCATTTCATCAGCCCGATCCATAATATTCTCCATGGGTCCTTTTATCAGGGTAAGTGGCGTACGTATTTCATGTGCCACATTTGTAAAAAATTCCATCTTGTCATGAAAGTTTTCACGTTCTTTTTCAAATTTCAGCCTTTCAAGATTTCTGTTATTTTTCTCCTTCGATCGGTTGATAAAATATTGAATGATGGTGTAAGTTAAGCAGACAATTGCTATAGCATACAGTGTGTAAGCCCACCAGGTTTTCCATAATGGAGGTAGAATTATGATGGTCAGCATTGCCGGCTTTCCGTATGAACCGGTATTGCCGGGCAGGGCATATACCTGGAAAGTATAACTACCAGGGCTAAGTTCTGTAAAATAAGCTTTACGATTTGTTTCAAGATGGGTCCAGTCTTTATCGAGTC
>CAXTDO010000994.1:0-2024 GCA_964242315.1 uncultured Flavihumibacter sp. | reverse complement strand
CCATCCAACGGCAGTATAACAAAACAACGGGAGTGTGGGGGCTCCTGCTAAAGTTTCATAGGCAGCAAGGAAAAGTCCGGTATAGGCAGGTGGTATAAACGCGGCAACTGCCCATCCCTTTTCACACAAACGCATGACGCTTGTTTTAACGTCGATCCCTATTCCTCTCCGGCCCGGCAGTTCGTATAGCTGTCCTCCCTCGGGGAGTTCTGTCCAGTCTTCTGCCGGCACGTCGTAGGCATCCCAGCCGCTACGGCCCGTAGCATAAAGAGTGGTATCTTCAAAAATTTCTCCTTCTCCGTCGGAGTATAGAAGGTAAGGTGAGTTTTTTATTGTTTGCATATAAAGCGGCTGCAAAATTGAGGCATTTTATCGGGTTGGCCTGTAATTTTTTTAACCACGGAGGAAAAGCCGAGGTAGCACGGAGGTCCACGGAGGAACCTCCTCCGTGGACCTCCGTGCTACCTCGGCTTTTCCTCCGTGGTTAAAAAAATAGCTTTGGCAAGATGCACTTGACAGTAATCATTAAATTCCCTTTCTTCTAAGGCACTGATATCATCAACGGTTTCTTTCTGAAACAACCGGTTGTTTTTAAAATCAAGAGTTAACATGCCATCTTTCAGCATTATATTATTAAAAGCATTCCAGGAAAACTCTCTTTTAATCAATGTATTAAAAACAATCCGGTCATTGGTAATACCTATTTCGAGGGGGAGCCTGGAGTGTTTTTCCAGAAGTGCAAGTAATACTAAAGGAGCTGCCAGCCATTGCATGAAGGGCATATAAAACCATGTTGCACCGGCAAGAACAAGCATTCTTCTATAATAAACAATCTGGTCTTTTTTTTGAGAAACGTACCTGTTCCATGCAAGTCCGGCGATGATAATGCAACAGGATGCTATATAAAAAGAAAAGCTTCTGCCGATTTTAACCTGTTGTTCCAGGAAAAAAGCAGCGGAAATCAGGCAAAGTAATTGGCTGATGGTATTGATATATTTGCTCCGTTCATTTTTGATGTAAACCATGTAATCGTACAGCATCCTTCAGAGTTAAGGGCTTAAAGTTATTAAAGCCAGGCTTTAAAGTTTTAATTATTACTCTGAATCATCAGGTTACATAACCGCCATAAAATGCGGGCACCAACATTAGAATCCCAGTTATTTTCCCCTACGCCAATTTCACAAAGGTCGAATCCGATCAACTTCCGGTTACTTTTAATGATGCTTTTCAGCAGGTAAAATACCTGTTCAGCTTCCATACCTCCCACAACAGGCATTCCCGTATTAGGGCATAATTTAGGGTCTAAGCCATCAACATCAAAGCTTAGGTACACTTTTTCAGGAAGATGGTTTACTATTTCATCCGCAATTTGTTTCCAGGTCTGGCCTTCAAACTGGCGTTCTTTAAGGTCTTTATCCAGGTAAGCAATAACTTTGTAATTACTGTTACAGATAAAATTCCACTCATCGTCACCGAAATCCCTGACACCCACCTGCACCAGTTTTTTTATTTCAGGTATCTGTTCGAGCGCGTTATACATGATGCTGGCATTTGAGAAAGTAAAATTTTCATATGCCTTTCGCAGATCGCAGTGGGCATCAATCTGCAATACGCCAAAGTCTCCGTGTTTTTCAGACAATGCTTTAAAAAAGCCGAGGGGGGTACTATGATCACCCCCTAATAAACCAACCAGTTTACCTTTGTCCAGGAGGTCTTTAATTTCCTTAAGAGACTTGGACATGAAGGTGTTTTTTAGCACTTTTGAGCCTTTGGATATATAATCAATGTATAATTCTGCTTCTTTGCGGAGGTAATCGCTTTTTAACAAAACTTTTTTATCGGAAGAACGCATGAAAAGACCCTGCTTCCAGCCATCATTATTGTCTATGTCGAAGAGTTCAACATGAAGGGAGGCTTTAAAAATATGTTCGTGTGCGCGGGCGGTACCCGCAGTGCAACTTACGGTAACTTCCCAGGGTACTGGTAAAATCACGAGCCGGGCTGCTTCTTCCGTAAAGGGAAGT
>CAXTDO010000993.1:0-2033 GCA_964242315.1 uncultured Flavihumibacter sp. | reverse complement strand
CTTAATAATTCCAGTACGCTGTAGGCATTGTTTCCATAGCGGTTTTCGGCTTCCAGCATCCGGGAAAGCCTGCCGGCAGAAAAAATACTGGATACAACACTACTTTGAACAGTAAACACGTTATTGCTCACCGGTTCAGTAATCTTATTCAGAATGTTTTTATCCAGTAACCAGTCGGGCGTTTTAAATAATTGCACGTTCAGCCACTGAACGGCTTGTTTTTGTTTGGCTTTTTCTACGGGTTCATATACATTGCCTGACTCTTCAACGCTTTTGAATGTTTCATACACGCCTCCTACATTCTTAACCACATGATTTGCATAACGATTGAACTGTGTAACCACCTCATCGTAAATCTCCTTAAGATTTTGATATTTGTCTCCGGATTCCTTAGTCCATTCAGGTAAGTTCTTCACAATAAATTTTAGATTCTTTATCCCGTACTCGCTTGCTTTCATAGCATTATCACTCAGGTCTTCTGTTTGCGCGCGGGGGTCGTTACTTGCAAAGCCACCACCACCAAACCAAAGGCGTGGATTCTTGCCCAGGCTATCTACTATCATATCATTTCCATCCTTTCTGTCCTGCTCTTCAGATTTGTCTGTCCAGCGATATCCCCATTTAATAGCCCATTTATCATATTCACCTATTCGCGGGTAGATGCCTTTCCGGGAGATATTATCACCGGGCTGGGCTACATAGTTAAAACGAGCATAATCCATAATGGAGGCAGTATGACCATGTTCTTCCACCCATTTTTTATCACGTAGTTTTTCAACGGGAGTCTGGCTGCTGCTTCCCATGTTATGCCTGAGGCCAAGGGTATGGCCTACTTCGTGTGATGCCACAAAGCGGATGAGGTCGCCCATCAGCTCATCGTCGAATTTCATTTTTCGCGCACCCGGATCAATGGCTGCTGCCTGTACGAGATACCAGTTCTGTAACAACTTCATGATGTTATGGTACCAGCCGATATGACTTTCAAAAATTTCCCCGCTTCTTGGGTCATGTACGTTAGGTCCGTATGCGTTGGATATTTCGCTCGCCAGGTAGCGGATGGCAGAATAGTTGGCGGCTTCCAGGCTCATGCTGCTGTCAGCAGGCCATTCTTTTCCAATGATAGCGTTTTTAAAACCGGCTTGCTCAAATGCCACCTGCCAGTCGTTAATGCCCTTAATCAGGTAAGGCTTCCATTTGGCCGGAGTAGCCGGATCAATATAATATACTATTTGCTTTTTGGGTTCTACCAGTTCACCGCGTTTGTATTTTTCAATATCTTCCGTCTTCGGTTCCAGCCGCCACCGCACTATAAAGTTTTCCCGGTTAGCACGTTGTACCGTATCGAGAAACTCGGTAATCTGGTCTCCGAAATAACCCACTCTTGAATCAAAAAAACGCCGCTTCATCTGAACATCGGGAAGCTTAATAATAGAAGTATTCACTTCCATTGTTATTGCTCCGGCGGCATAAGCGCCCGGTAATGATTGTCCCTGTGGAAATGGCGACGGGCCGGCAAGAGAAAATGGCGAAGGGCTTGAATTGTAAGTTTTCACCGTGCGGATTTCCGTATTTGCCTGTAGTGAATGAATCGTTTCTATATACGATCTGTCCATAGCTAAGACGGATAAATTTAAAGCCCTTTTAAATGAAGGGTCGAGTGACACCACCTGGTTATCACCTTTAAAAAAATCCGTAACATCAATAATATAACCGCTGGTATCACGGTTAAAAGCATACACATCGAACGCGGCGGTAATGGGATCAACATTAGAATTCCTTACTGCCTGATAGATGGGTTTTGAGCTGTCCGGAGAGGATATAATATTCAGTGTGGTTCGTAGGAACAATTTATTATCGGTACCCTTCTCAAAGCGCAATACATTTTGGTTAGCCTGTTCGCCGCCATAAAGTGGTGCACCTGCTGCCATACGGGTAATACGGGTAACTGCCAGTAGATCTTTGCCAAGCAGCGCCTTGCTGATTTCAAAATAGTATCTGTCATTCAGCCAATAAACGGTAATCAAACCTTTTTG
>CAXTDO010000992.1:0-2034 GCA_964242315.1 uncultured Flavihumibacter sp. | reverse complement strand
ATCAAAGCCTGAGCAAGATCCTCCAGATATGCCCCGAAGCACATATCATCTCCTCTAAACAAACGGGCAGTGGATTAATAAACCTGCCGATGATCAGTGGTATCATTGATAACCTGCGACAGGGAAAAGACCTGAACTGGCCAGTAATGTGGAAGGTATTTTCAAAAGAATTCTCCGGCACCAAAAGCAAGGAACTGTTTGACGATTATGTGCCGCCTTATAAGAATTTAGGCGCCGTATTTATTATGGCTTATACCAAATTGCAGGACAAAGCAAACGGCTGACCGCAGCCATTCATCTTATGAAAACAACACTGATTTTCTTCTTCACTTTATTTATCTGGAGAATACAGTCACTGGCACAGTTACCGGAAAAAAAAGGGCAATGCCATGTGCTGGCTTACTACACCGGCGATGCAGACGAGATTGATAAATTCAATGTCTCTCAGCTTACGCACATTATTTTTTCCTTTACGCATTTGGAAGGAAATCAGCTTCACATTGATAAAGCAAAAGACAGTGTTACCATCCGCAAACTGGTATCGTTGAAAAAACAATATCCCGGTTTAAAAATCATTCTTTCAATGGGTGGATGGGGTGGTTGCGAACCGTGTTCTGCCGTATTCAACACCTCGGAAGGACGCAAAGAGTTTGCGTCTTCTTCAAAACACCTGTTGCAGTATTTTGGTGCGGATGGCATTGATCTCGACTGGGAATACCCGGCGATTGCAGGCTTTCCCGGCCACCAGGTGTTACCGCAGGACAAACAAAACTTTACGGCACTCGTTACTGAAATGAGAAAGCAATTTGGCAAGAAATACGAGATCAGTTTTGCAGCCGGCGGCTTCACCGATTATATTCTCAATTCGATTGAATGGAGCAAAGTAACACCGCTTGTTGACCGCATCAATTTGATGACGTATGACCTGGTAAACGGCTTTTCTACATTAAGCGGCCATCATACACCTCTCTATTCAACTTTACAGCAAAAGGAAAGCATTGCCAACGCGGTTTACATGCTTGATTCCATTGGCGTCCCGAACAGCAAGATGACGGTTGGGGCTGCTTTTTATGCACGCATTTTTAAGCTGAACGATACGTTGCAAAACGGCTTGTATCAATCATGTGTTTTTTATAAAGGGGTTGATTATAATAAGTTCAGCGATTCAATTCTGTCCAACCGCGACTATGTATATCATTGGGATTCAACCGCACACGCGCCCTATTATTTCAATGCTAAAGAGAAGCTGCTCGTGTCGTTTGACGACAAGCCATCCATTGCCGGAAAAACAAAGTATGTAATTGATCACGGCCTGGATGGGATTATGTTCTGGGAGCTGACCGGTGACTTATCTCAGAACGGTTTGTTGCAGGCCATTACAGATGCGAAGAATGGGAAAACGGTGGCAAAAACAGAATGATGTTTTGCCAGACAGAAACAATACAGGCTTAAAGCGAACCTTAAAAAGGGTTCGCTTTTTTATTTCATTTTAAGTAAAAGCTAATTCATCTTTAAGTACAATGTAAAAACCACTTTTCATCTTTGTACCTCAAAATCCAATATCATGAATTACTCAGTTATCAAATGGGATCACGACCTGCACATTGTTGACGATGAGGCATTGCCCGTGTATCACTTAGACAAAGATTCGCTGCAGACGCTTGCGAAAACAGAGAGCATGACATGCTCAGCCTGCATCTTTCACCTGGCATCTTACGGCGTATTGCCTACACAGATTCTTTACCAGGTAGCCGCTCATATTCAAAGCACGTTCAGCGATCTGAATATTGACTGGTTTACGACCTTTTATTACGTAGAAAAGAACAGCTATCTCACCACCGCGTTCCGCATGAAGGAAATGCTGGAAGAGAAAGCGAACGGCTATGCGGAAACCCGCCTGCAGGTATTCTCCGATTTTGAAGAAAATGAAACGGTACAGGGCATCGATGCCATCCTGATGAAAATCGTGATGATGAACATGATCAACTACACCGTGAAAGTGCGATAGGATTCTTTTTACATAATAGCTAGAAC
>CAXTDO010000991.1:0-2034 GCA_964242315.1 uncultured Flavihumibacter sp. | reverse complement strand
ATTTCCTTAACTTAAGGACATTGCCCTAGCGGGACTCGCTCCTGACAAAATTCATGGTTACTTTATCTTAAGCGTTAATTGTAACAGGATTCGTTGTGGTATTTAACCGAAAATCATACCATCGCTGTGAAAGCCAGGATTCACCAATACTGCCGCTTTCGAGCACGACATGAGTCAGCGCTTTTTTACTCAGGAAATAGCTGGCACTTAATCCGGCATGCCCACCGCCGATTACTATAACATCCAATAGTTCATTTTTTTTATTTTTAAGTTATGCCATCACACTGATGGACTTTCTTATGAATTCACTGTCTGTCAATTAAAAGAGCATACAATGGGCGACATCTGCCGAGCTGTATGCCGGTAGCTCCCGACGCACCAAAAATTATTATATTCATGATGATCTGCTTTTCTCTAAGAGACAGATGGGGTATCTAAAGTTAGAAAACGGCTAAATTATTTTTTAAACGTGTAGGAAGAGCCGGGAGGCTTTTCTGCCCTCTCTGAAGAGCACCATCACGGAACGTGCAGGACAGTGTTGAGGATGATCGGCAGAGTTGAAGTGCACGGATTCAATGATCGAAATAGAGCCACTGCTGATAATATTTACGGGTTCAAGCCAACTTCCTGCCTTGCGGTCTTCCTGAACCATATTTTCAAGACTATCACTACCACTAAAGCGCTTTCCATTCGGGAAAATGATACAGCCTTTACGAATATGGCTGACAAATTTGTTTTTACAGGTATCGTGTTCATGCATTCCGCCATACATCGAAGAATACAAGGTGTTCCATTCTTCGCTTTCGAGAAACCAGGTATTGCTGATATCATGGGGTTGCCGCCAATATTCTCCTAATTTCTTTTTTGCCTGACTGAGTCGGCTTCTAACCGTTCCTACCGGTATGTGCAAAATGGCGGCGATTTCTTCATACGTTTGATAATTAGAAAAGTAGCGAAGCAAAATTGCAGTGTTTAATACATCGGGCAGAGCAGCCAATATGCCATACAACCTGCGTTGTGTTGCCAGTTTCTCCGTTTTTTTGTTTAACTGGTCGTCCCAAAAAAGTTCATTTTCCAATGAAAGGCTTTCCTGCGAAACATGCTTACGATGCAATGACTAAGGAGCGGTAACAAGTGCATGTTACAATTTGCTTTAGCCATGCGCCAAAAGTATTAGCATCACTTAATTGAAAAAGCTTCACATAGACAGTCACAAATGCGTCCTGTACCGCATCGGCAGCAAGCTCGCTATCTCTGCAAATGCGCAGCGCTATAGCGTATATGACCGGATAAAACTGTCGATACAAGGCATTCCAACTGATCTCATCGCCATCAGCAGCAGATTTAACCCATTCGTTCAAAATATTGTCAGACATTTTCACTGTAAACGAATCATCTAAAATTTGCTTAAATAAAAGTATACCTGGCAAAACTGATTAAAGACGGTTGGAGACCTATATTCAGCAAAAAGGGACATCACTTTCTTAAACTTTAAAAAGATTATAATGCTCTTATTAATTCAAAGATAAAAACAAATTCAACTGCTCAAAAGTGTTCCTTCCGCCCCGTATCAAAGCCGATAGTTAACGTAGCCGATTGCTCAACGTCCTGCACCATTATTGAAAAGCCTCCATGTAACCAAGCCAGCTTGTTCCCATACAAGCAACACCTAACGTTTATTACCAGGAAACCGCATTAGTAAGGTTTGTGCTTCTTCTTTTGTTAAGCGAGACACACTCCCATGTCTTGCATCCGCAGGCAGGAAAACATCTTTATCAATGCTCCGTTTGACAATATCCTTGGAAGAGGAAATGCCGAAGCGGTCGGCCATGAGACTGGTTTTTAGAAACCAATGAAAGTATTTACGCGCCAGGTAATGACAGCGCATTAATGCACTTTCTATCTCACGCACCACTTCATTTACCATTTAAATCAGATATAAAAGCGATAAGGTTTTTTGAGCTTATCGCTTCCTGATTCAATATTACATTACAAAGATGCTGATGAACACTAACTCGACTGCCACAGTTTTAT
>CAXTDO010000990.1:0-2035 GCA_964242315.1 uncultured Flavihumibacter sp. | reverse complement strand
CGAAAACATAAAACAGTAAGTCGGCCCGATTTTCATCCTGAACCTCCGTTGAGCCCGTTGCCCTAATATGAAAATTTACCGTTTCCTTTAATGGTTTGTCTTCGAAAGGCATCACGGTATTGGAAACTTTTTCGGAAGAATAAATGGCCTTTACTTTTGGCGACAATTTATACTGTTGATTAAGCGCTCTGGCTAGTAATAACATCGACACTTCATCGGCGCCGGGTTGTACGGCAATTTTTTTACCTAAGCCGGAATTGTTTGTTTCCGCTATTAACTGTTGCCTGTCCTGCACGTGAATGCCAATTGGTTTGGCATCATCCTGAGATAAAATCAAAAAATTAATGATACCTGATCGTACGTAGTCGATGGCTTTTAAATTCACCTGTAAGTTTCGTTGCCTTGCATTTTTATAATTGGCGAGGGCTTCAGCAGGAATTTTGTCTGCTACAATTTTTGTTTCAGCCTTTGACTGATCATCCGTTTTAACAGATATCTCTGCCCATCTCGATAAATCTTCTCTGAACGCATCATTCTTGCCATCGGCGGTAGGGGCAAGACGCATGATAACACTTTGCACATACAACGGGAGGGCAGGTGCTTTTTTATGAATAGCTTCTACTATTTTGATACGCTGTATTGCCATGACCGGTTCCACGTTGTAGGCCCTTGAAGCTACCAGTCCGCCATAGACAAGCATATCTATTGATAAAATAGCGGCAGTAAAAGAGGGGAGATCCTGTTGTAATATCCAGCTAATTATTTTGTCCGGATCACCCGGGGTTGTAAACCGCCCAAGTAATTCTTTGGGTGGCGAAACAATATTTGCATCACCGATCAATCCCATTCTTTGTGTGAACTGCAGGCAGGGAGGACGGTCATCAAGTGGAATAAATAAAATCTTCACAGAAGGCTTTAAACGAACCTGGCTAAAGGCAGGTAACGTCAAAAATAAAATAACAGCAAGCTTTATAATTGTTTTCATGGAAGGCAAAGATAGCTGACCAAACGCTTCAAAGACTATTGTTGTATCAACCATTAATTGACGCTTTGGCTTAGAAGAGATTTAATCACGGAGACAGGGAGAAACACAGTGTCTCTCCCTGTCTCCCTGACTCCGTAGTTTGAAAACCCCACGTCATCTTACAGTTAACATAACACTACTCAATACGTGCACTTTTATTCACCCGATGGCTTCTGAATTTTTGAATCGATTTTCACCGGGTCGCCTAAGTTAGGAGAGCCGTCTGTATTCCAGGTAATTTTTTGTATGCGGGGAGTGCGTGCATCATTACACCCTAAGTTAGCAGTAGCGTTTGCGTGGTAGATGATCCAGTCTTCCGTTCCATCTTTAGATTTAAAGAAGCCATTATGGCCGGGTCCATAGGCGCCGTTAGCAGTGTTCTTTACAAAAATGGGTGACGGAGATTTTGTCCAGTCTGAAGCATTCATTGGGTCGCCGCCGTTTTTCAATGTTAATAGTCCCAATGAATAATCATCCGTCCAGCAGCCGCTAGCGGAGTAGGTGATAAAAACCTTACCGTTATGTACAATCCCTTCAGGACCTTCATTTATGGCCGGTGGACCACCAATTTTTTCCCAGCTTAATGTTGGTGATGATAATAAAACCCTGTTGCCATCGATCGTCCACGGATTTTTGAGTTTGGCGATATAAATATCCTGTTCCACATTTACGTCTCCCGGCCAGCCAGACCACAGCATATATAGGACACCGTTATATTCAAATACATCCGCATCAATTGCCCACTTATCAGTAGGGTCAGTGATCTTTCCTTTAAACTCCCAGGTGCCGGAAAGAGGATCGGCAGCCGGGTTCTCCAAAACATATATCCGGTGATTGGCATTGTTGCCGTCATCGGCGGCAACATAAGTGTACCATTTCCCCTGCAGGTAAAGTATTTCAGGCGCCCAGATGTTTTTGGAATAAAGTCCTGTAGCAGGTGGTGTCCAGATGGTTATCAGTTGCGCCTTGCTTAATTCCGACATTCTGGTTGTCTTCGCTATTGCAACGCGG
>CAXTDO010000989.1:0-2036 GCA_964242315.1 uncultured Flavihumibacter sp. | reverse complement strand
CCTTACCACCGGTTCCGTAAGGCAGCAAAGAGTGCCCGGAACCGTTACCAGGGTAAGTAACCCGGTTGCCGGTGGATTTGACAGGGATTTCGATATAAATCCCTTTAGCTATTCGCTTAATTCAAGCAGTACTTTGTCGGCTTACGATAGTGTAGGAAAGCTTCAATATTATCAACGCAACTATGCTCCGTTCAATATCATAAAGGAACTTCAAAACAATTATATCGACATCAGCGTGATAGACCTGAAGTTGCAGGGAGAACTTGGCTATAAGATCTCAAAGAACCTGAGATACGATTTCATCGGGGCACTGCGGTACGTAACTTCATCGCAGGAGCACCAGATCACGGAAAATTCCAACATGGCAAATGCTTACCGGGCCGCAGGTAGCTCCACCATAAGGGAAGGCAACAAATTTTTATACCGCGATCCCGATGTTCCTGGTGCCGAGCCGGTAGTGGTATTGCCTTACGGAGGGTTTTACAACCGCACTGAAGATAAGCTGCTGAACTTTGATGTAAGAAACAGTTTAACTTATGCAACCACGTTCAATGAAAAACATAATGTAAACATCCTGCTGGGCCAGCAAATAAAGTATGCCGACAGGCAGAACAATTCAAACACCGGTTATGGATACCAGTATGATAATGGAGGCGTGCCCTTTATTGACTACAGGATCCTGAAACAAACCATTGAGGCAAATTTCCCTTATTATGGCATGTCTAAAAATTATGACCGGTTTGCCGCTTTTTACCTGAACGCACAATATACTTACGACAGGAAGTACAATTTTTATGGCACCGTCAGGTATGATGGCTCTAACCAGCTTGGCTCCTCACGAACTGCCCGCTGGCTTCCTACCTGGAGCTTCGGTGGCTCATGGAACATAGATGAAGAGTCATTTATCAGGGATGCCGACTGGATTGATTTACTAAAACTCAGGGCCAGTTATGGTCTTACAGCCAGCCTGGGACCAGCAACAAATTCAAATATCGTATTGAAAAGCGCCGTTACCAACAGAACCTTTCCTACCGAAAGAGAATCAGTTATCCAACTGATCAACCTTGAAAATTCGGACCTCACATGGGAAAAGAACTACCAGACAAATGTTGGTTTGGACGGTGGGTTGTTCAAGGGAAAGATTAATTTCAGCCTGGACGTATACCAAAGAAAAAGCTTTGACTTAATCAGCATCATTAAAACTTCCGGTATTGGTGGTGAATCTTATAAAGCTGCCAACTATGCTGACCTGACCTCCCAGGGTGCCGAACTGCTGATTGGCGGTCAGGTTGTAAAAGGAAAAAACTGGGGTTGGAGAACCAACCTTACAGTAGGTTACAATAAAACAAAAATCACTAATGTCAAAAATCAACCATTGATTTTTGACCTGGTAAAAGCCGAAGGTGGCAATACAGAAGGCTACCCGGTAAGCAGTTTGTTTTCTGTTAAATTCAGTGGTCTGGATCATGCTACAGGAGTTCCTCAATTTATCAATCAGGAAGGCAAAACAAGCAACGATGTTTATTTGCAGTCAGACAGTATTCAATATCTTAAATACGAGGGTTCCGTTGATCCGACCGTTACAGGAGGATTTTCCAACACTTTTAGTTACAAAGCTTTTTCATTAAACATATTCATCACCTATCAGGCAGGTAACAAGATCAGGTTATACCCGGTATTTAATACCAATTATTCTGATTTCAACGCCCTGCCTAAAGAATTTATTGACCGTTGGGAAATGCCCGGTGATGAATTAACTACCCGGGTGCCTTCGATACTGGATGCGTTTTACAAAACTCAACAGGGGGGCGCTTCACCTTATAATAATTATAATTATTCCACCGAAAGGGTAGCAGATGGAGGGTTTATCAGGCTGAAAACAGTTTCACTTACCTATAACCTGGACGCTGCAGGCCTTAAGCGCATCGGATTTAATAATGTATCTGTAACTGCCGCTGCATTAAATCCATGGCTTATTTATTCCGATCCGAAATTAAAGGGGCAGGATCCTGAGTTCTTTAACTCAGGTGGTGTGG
>CAXTDO010000988.1:0-2036 GCA_964242315.1 uncultured Flavihumibacter sp. | reverse complement strand
GAATATATGTAAGGCGGGATATAAAAAC
This sequence comes from uncultured Flavihumibacter sp., assembly GCA_964242315.1. Taxonomy (GTDB): domain Bacteria; phylum Bacteroidota; class Bacteroidia; order Chitinophagales; family Chitinophagaceae; genus JADCRZ01. The sequence continues at coordinate 2,008 of CAXTDO010000988.1, read as the reverse complement.
AGAACCGGTTGGGTATTTTAGAATTATAATGGAAGAACCCACCATGGCGGATAAATAGATGAAAAATATTTCGTTAAGGGCGGGAGTAACGCACCTTACTGAACATAAACCACCTTCAGTGTTTCCATGTTTAGGTGTTTATCCTTATACTGGTTTGGAGCAGGAATTTTATGCAAGAAAGTCGTCATCTGAAAAGGCCGGAGAAGTAAGCAGGTTCCTTATCATTCAGAGCGAACGATCTGTAAGGTTATCATTACAGATAATAAGAAGCGCTTTTGCCATAGCATTATTGCATATCCAGCATGCATTTGTAGGCTGTTTTCATGAGCATTCCAGGGCATATATGAAATTTGGATTTAGACAATGTCCCGGGTCATCAACCTTCTCTTTAAATTCAACATCAACACAAAAAGGGATCATACTTTACTGCAAAACTCAATACCTGACGAATGAATCAAAAGCAGGATTTAAAAAAATACAGGAGCGATTCCTTTCAGACAATTGCCTGGAATTTAGTTTATGAAGAACATGCAATGCCTATACCTGGTTCCGTCACTTTTTTTAACCGGAGGAAACACCAAGAGTTTAGACCTATAAGGTTTTGAAAACCTTATAGATCTGCCCCCGGTAGGTCTGTCCCCGGCGTTTCTTCTGGTTAAAAAAAAGTGAGTTTATAACTACATGAAACCCTATCACATCTCTATTAATAATGACGCATAAACGCATCGAATCCATTGATCTTCTGAGAGGAATTGTAATGGTAATAATGGCGCTGGATCACGTTCGCGATTACTTTCATCACGATGCTTTCCTGTATGATCCAACGGATCTGACTCATACCAGCGCATTCTTATTCTTTACAAGATTTATAACGCATTATTGTGCTCCTGTTTTTGTATTTCTTGCAGGTATTTCGGCCTGTTTATACGGGATGAAAAAAAGCAAAAGCGAATTGGCATATTATCTTTTCACCAGGGGAATCTGGCTCGTGTTTGCAGAGCTTTTCATTATTACGCTGGCATTTACATTCAATCCATTTTACCCCATCTTTAATTTACAGGTTATCTGGGTAATCGGTATCAGCATGATTGCTTTGTCAGCGATGATTTATTTAAGCAGGCGATTTATTTTGCTGACAGCCATTCTATTGATCGCTGGTCACAATTTGCTTGACATAGTACATATAAAAGGTGCCGGAGCTGCTGCTTTTCTCTGGTTATTGTTGCATGAGCCGGGAGATTTTGTTTTTGGTCATTTTAAAATTTTTATACGCTATCCTGTAATACCATGGATAGGTGTAATATCGCTGGGATACTGTTTCGGAAGTTTATACATCCCCACATATAATCCGCAAAAAAGAAAAGCAACCCTGCTAGCCACAGGATTTGCCGCCATTGCGCTGTTTTTCTTTTTTAGATTTTTTAATATATATGGTGATGCGGCTCAATGGTGTTCGCAGGAAATGATGCTGTTTTCAATACTATCATTACTGAATGTTACCAAATATCCGCCCTCTCTTTTGTATGTTTTAATAACATTAGGACCGGCTATGATTTTTCTTGGTATGGCTGAAAAACCACTTAACAGATTTACGGAAAAATTGGTTGTTTTTGGAAGGGTGCCTTTTTTCTATTATGTAATGCATCTTTACCTTATTCACTTGCTTGCTATTTTTGGAGCAATAATTTCAGGCTATAATTGGTCGGATATGATATTATCGAACAGGGTTAATCGTGTTTCCGAATTAAAAGGTTATGGTTTTGATTTGTCAACGGTTTATATGGTTTGGATCGGAGTGGTTCTTCTCCTGTACCCCTGCTGTAAATGGTTCGATGGTTATAAGCGGGCCAATCAGTTAAAGAAGCGTTGGTTATCTTACTTCTAATATAAATTTATCAGCTTTTTACAATCAGGCAGGTACCTTCATAAATAAATTTGAAGAGCCAATCATCTAAAAACGCATGATGTTACCTGGAACTTTCTACCGTATATACCAGACTGTCTCCTT
>CAXTDO010000987.1:0-2042 GCA_964242315.1 uncultured Flavihumibacter sp. | reverse complement strand
CACCATTATCACTTATGGATTGGGTGTGCATTGGGCTATGGAATACCAGCAGCAACATGCAGCTATTTCTTTATACATTTTGGATCTTCGAACCTTGCTGCCACTGGATTATGATGCTATAAAAAATGCGGTAGCTGCAACGGGGAAAGTGCTGGTATTGCAGGAGGATACGATGACCGGTGGCATTGGCGGTGAAATAAGTGCCTGGATCGGCCAGCATTGTTTTGAATTACTGGATGCACCGGTCATGCGTTGTGCCAGCCTGGATACGCCGGTGCCTTTTAATTTAAAACTGGAGGAGCAGTTTATGGCGAAGGCGAGGTTGCATGAAAGCATTCAGCAATTAATCAACTATTGATTAATTCCGATTTCTGCCAGCAATTCTAATATATTAAGATAGCTAAACTCCAACTATTTAGCACAAATATGACAAACCATGCTTTTGACCAAAGAAATACTTGCTGCCAAAGCATTTGAGATATTCAGGGATTGGACTAAAAATGCTAAACTATTTTACCCGGAGCTAACTTTTACAATCATAGATGAAACACTTTTAGTAAAAGATTTAACTAAAGGCCTTACTGCTGCCAGGAATAATTTATACAAAGAAGAAAAAAAGGCTGACCGGTTAAAGGAAGGGTATGCTTATGGATATATGCTTGGCTATGTTCGGAGCACACTAAATGTGCAGTGGATGAATGAGTATATAAGGAAACAATTACCGGAATACAAAGAGTTTATAGCTATAAAAGCAATTAAAAATTATTTGATTTTTGATAAAGTTACATCTATAAGAATTGGCGCTATCTACAAACACCTGATCACTAATGATGTTAACATAGATGATCTGAGTTTGAATATCCCTCCAATTCAAATCGGCCAATCCTATTTAGACGAGCTGGAAACAGAAACGGATGACCAGATTGTAGTTGCTCTTAATAATAAAATAAATAGATACATTATTGAGTTTTTAAAGGAAGATACTCCTGATTTAGTAAATCCTCTACGATATTATTTTTCAGAGGAAGAGATAGACTGTATCATCAATCAACGAATTCTATGTTTGGATTAAATGCCCTTTTCGATGTGTTGCTGTTTTACGAATCACTTTTAGTTTTAGCCTCACAACAATGTAATTTGTAGATTAGGCAGAGAATGATTAAATGTGCGTTTATGAACCTTCATCATAGCTGCACCATCTGCTTTTTTTCAATGCAGGCTTACAACTTTGGTAATCTTCCAGTCATTGTTTTTATGCTGCCAGATAATAATAAATTTCGCTGCATGTGATGGTGTACCTTCGGGTTCTGTATTATTATGAAATTTATGCAGCCCCATTTCAATGGCTCCATAATCTTTAATCGGGTAAACTTCTATACTACCTTTTACCAATTCCCGCCTCACTTTGCCACAAACGTTTTTTCTGATTCCATCCACAATTTCAATTTTAGAATTCATAAATCCACCTTTATCATGGTAAAATTCAATACTGTCTGAATAAAATGCAGCATGCTTTTCCAGATTAACATTACAAGTGTTGTAAGCATCAAAAAATAAACTGTCTAAATGAATAATGGTATCATATAATTTTTGATCGTCTGGTTTGTACGTGTATAAATTTTCTGGTATGCGATTTTTTGAACCTGAGCAGGAGGTAGTAAAAACAGTAATTACAATAAAAACGAATATGGTAAGTACAGAACATTTTTTTAGGTAATTTAAAATCATAATTCAGAATATATGGGTGAAGATAGAATGCGGATTGTTGTTCTGGCAGCTTTCATTCAGGCACTCCCTTATTTGGACAATTTCAATTTCCTTCCAGCCTTTTCTTCATCCAGTTCTTCACCAGCCGTATTTCTCCATACGTCGCTTTTTCTCCTACTATTTCTTTTACCGGTGTTAGTGCATCGCTGTTGGCTTCACTCAATGCCAATGCAATCATCTCAATTTTTTCTGTACTTAGCAATGCCTCACTTTCCAGTTCGCCTGCATTGATATACTCTCCCAGATGGCTCTCGATGGTTACTGCAGTCATATTG
>CAXTDO010000986.1:0-2047 GCA_964242315.1 uncultured Flavihumibacter sp. | reverse complement strand
ATAGTCCATCATTTAATCAGCTAAATCACAGTTCAGACAAACAACCATTTAATGGGCATCGAAAATAATTATAACGCCGTTATTGAACTGTTGAAGCAGCTCATTGCCACCCCTTCCTTTAGCCGGGAAGAAGACAAGACTGCCGCAATTCTTGAGCAATTCTTTAAAGATAATAATATCGTTTCAACGCGTCATTTAAATAACGTCTGGTGCCTTAATAAACATTTTGACGGCAGCAAACCTTCCATCCTGTTGAATTCTCATCATGACACAGTGAAACCCGATCCACGCTATTCAAAAGATCCTTTTGAGCCCGTTGTGGAAGATGATAAATTATTCGGACTGGGAAGTAATGATGCCGGTGGACCTTTAGTAAGTTTGATAGCGGCTTTTCTGCATTTTTATGAGAGAGATGATTTAAAATACAACCTTATATTGGCGGCTACGGCCGAAGAGGAAATTTCAGGTAAGAATGGTATCGAATGCATATTGCCGTTATTGCCGGCAATTGATTGCGCTATTGTAGGAGAGCCAACGCTTACCCACCTGGCTATTGCTGAAAAAGGACTGCTTGTACTGGATTGCACAGCCGCAGGCAAAGCCGGACATGCGGCAAGGGAAGAAGGAGAGAATGCTGTTTATAAGGCGCTTGATGATATCAACTGGATAAAAAGTTATAGTTTCCCGAAAGTATCTGCATCGTTAGGTCCGGTTAAAATGAGTGTAACGGTTATAGGCACCGAAAATAAAGCGCATAACGTTGTGCCTGCACAATGCAGTTATGTGGTAGATGTTCGGGTTACCGATTCTTATACCCACGAAGAAATTATTGAAACGTTCCGGCAACACCTGAACGCTGATATCAGGCCGAGGAGTACGCGGATGCGCGCCTCAAAAATTGATGAGCAACATCCGCTCGTAAAAGCAGGTATAGCTATCGGAAAGAAAACGTATGGTTCGCCCACCACGTCAGACCAGGCGTTAATACCGGTACCTTCCATAAAATGCGGACCCGGCGATAGCGCAAGAAGCCATACTGCCGACGAATATATTTATCTTCACGAAATAAAGGAAGGAATCGGGACATATGTGGGGATACTACAGTTCATACTCTAAAGTTTCAAATAAGTAATGGCTGCTTTGTTGTTGAGCAGACAAGTATTTGTCAGGTACGCCTCTGTGCCCTCCGTGTTTCCTCCTCCGGCAATTCTCTGTGTTTAAAAAAAAGACTGAACATGAAAATCTGGCAAAAAGATAAAACATCGTTGAGAGAAGTAGAGCAATTCACCGTAGGCAAAGACCGTGAGCTGGACCTGCACCTGGCGCCTTTCGATGTGTTAGGATCCCTCGCACATATTCAGATGCTGGAATCAGTTGGCTTACTATCTAACGCTGAATTAACGTTATTACAAACGGCACTTAAGGAAATTTATCAACAGATACAGCAGGGTTCATTTAGTTTGGAAGAAGGTGTGGAAGATGTTCACTCACAGGTAGAATTTTTACTTACACAAAAGCTGGGTGATACCGGTAAGAAAATACACAGCGCCAGATCGCGTAATGATCAGGTGCTGGTAGATTTAAAACTTTACCTGCGAAATGAGATTGAAAAGCTGGTGGATGCTGTTACGCAACTGTTTACACTCCTTATTATCCAAAGTGAAAAATATAAGGATGATCTGTTGCCAGGCTATACACATTTGCAGCTTGCCATGCCGTCATCTTTTGGATTGTGGTTTGGTGCATACGCAGAAAGCCTGGTGGATGATTGCATTACGCTACAGGCTGCCTGGGAAGTGGTAAATAAAAATCCCCTGGGATCGGCGGCCGGGTACGGTTCTTCATTTTCAATAAACAGAAGAATGACCACTGAATTGTTAGGGTTTGAAGACCTTAACTACAACGTTGTATATGCGCAGATGGGCCGCGGAAAAACAGAAAGGATTGTAACTATGGCAATGGCAAATATTGCTGCCACGCTTTCACGGCTTAGCATGGACGCCTGTTTATATCTTAATCAAAACTTTTCATTCATATCCTTTCCCGA
>CAXTDO010000985.1:0-2061 GCA_964242315.1 uncultured Flavihumibacter sp. | reverse complement strand
TCGTACTACTGCTTTGGCAGATGAAGAGAATGTAAATGCAACGCTTTTGTACCGGAAAAAATTTAAAAAGATCGGCCGCACTATTTCATTGAATGTGAATGAGACTTATAACGATACAAAGTCTGACGGATTTTTGAATGCAGATTACAAATATTACGATGGATCAGGCAACATAAAAAAAGAAGAAACAACCGATCAGGAAAAGGTAAGAGACAACATCCGTTCCACACTTACTTCGCGCGTAGTTTATACCGAACCGTTATCTAAAAGAGCGATCCTTGAATTCAACTATAGCCTCAATAATTCTCATGGACGTTCGGGGATCACTACGCTTGAAAAAATTTCAACAGGCGCTAAATATGAAAATGTGATTGACTCTCTAAGTAATGATTACAGCTTAAATGTGCTTACCAATTCAGGCGGTGTGAATTACCGGTACTCTAAGCCTAAAAAAATTAATGTTTCTTTTGGCGCCAATATATCAAGAGCTGATTTTGTAAGGAGAGACATGAAAGTGGATACTTCGATATCATATGATTTCATTAACTTCTTTCCAAGGGCCAGTTTAAATATGACCCTGCCCAACGGTGGAAACTTCTATGTAAACTATAATGGTTCAACCAGGGCGCCTTCCATAGACCAGATACAACCAATCAAGGACAATACCGACCTGTTGAATCAAAGAATTGGTAATCCAGATTTAAAACAGTCATTCAGGCAGAATGTATCGCTCAGTTACAATTCTTATAAACTACTGTCTCAACGCTCCATTTATACAAACATTAACTTCAGCACGGTATCTAATGACTTCAGTACAATAAACTTTGTAGATCAACTGGGCCGCAGGATATCACAACCGGTGAACGTTCAGGGCAACCGTTCCGTAAATTTCTATAGTTATTACTACAAAAAGATCAAGAAACCTGACGTTAGTCTGGGCGCAAACATCAGCCTGAACAGTAACCATAATACCAATTTTATCAACTCGCTGAAGAACATCAATAATTCATTAAATGCCAGCATCGGGCCACGCATTTCCATGACTAAAGACAAAAAGTATGATATTACAATAAGGCCGCAGATCAGTTTTACAAAGTCTACCTCTTCTATTCGTCCGGATGAACCAACAAAATACATAACCCAGGAACATGCCATCTATGCTACCATATTTTTGCCACTTAAGCTGGAATTCAATACAGATTGCACTTTCAGCCTCAGGCAAAAAACGGATGCATTTGATAAAAATACCAATGCCACCAGGTGGAATGCGCATTTAGATAAGAAGTTTTTAAAGAAAGATGCCGCAATTTTACGTCTTGCCGCCTTCGACATCCTGGATCAGAATACCGGCTTTCAGAGAAACGTAAATAGTAATTTTATTTCTGAAAGAACTTATGACACATTCAGAAGGTATTTTTTAGTATCGGTGATCTGGAACTTTAATAAAAATGGCACAACACCCCCAAATCAATAAATTACGATGTTTATGCGTGTTAAATTAACATTGCTTATTGCTGTTATTTGTTTTTCGACACTAGGCCAGGCTCAAACCAGCAGCGTGCCTCAGTTTATTACAAAAGGAAAAATTGAGTACGAGCGCAAAACAAACCAGCATGCTTTTATGGATGATAACGACGCATGGGATGCTGCATTAAAAAAGAATCTACCAAAATTTGTTACCTCTTATTATGATCTCGAATTTGATAAGAGTCATTCCTTGTATAAGCCGGGACGTGAGCCGGATGTTAAGCAAAATAAGTTCTGGGGTATTTTTGATGGTGATAATGTTATTGCTACTAACCTGGATAGTAATACCTCGGTAACTCAAAAAAAAGTTTATGGAGATACCTATCTTATTATGGATACAGTTAGAAAAGTGGATTGGAAGATAGGTACCGAGATTCGCAAAATTGCCGGATTCGATTGTCGCAAAGCAGTAGGTAAAGTAATGGACTCAATTATTGTCATCGCTTTTTATACTGACGAGATAATGGCCACCGGTGGGCCTGAATCGTTTGCCGGATTACCCGGAATGATCCTGGGTATAGCTATAGCCAGGAT
>CAXTDO010000984.1:0-2067 GCA_964242315.1 uncultured Flavihumibacter sp. | reverse complement strand
TTTTATGGGCGAAGTGTCTATCAGGGCAAGGTCTTTTTCAAGTTTAGTGATCTCCACATCAAGCTTTGCAGCTTCATCTTTCTTCTTTTGCAAGGCTTCTTTTTTTTCAGTCACCTGTGCATTTTTATCCTTTTTCCCACTGCACGATACCATGCCTGCTATAAGAAGCAGCACGAGACCCATTTTCATTATTTGTTTCATAATTCGGTGTATTTAAATTCCTTTTTTATAATTTTCCAATAGCTTTTAAATAATCAATTCTTGCAATAATGGCATCGTATACGGCGGAGAAATAATTATTCTGAGAGGTGATCATATCTGTTTCTGCATTGGTTACTTCAAGGTTAGAACCAAGGCCCTGCTCATACTTTAATTTTGTTTGATTGTATACCTGTTCGGATAGCGCCATGTTTTTCTTTTGTTCATCCATATTCAGCAGTGCGCTAGCCATTTGTACTTTTGCGGTTTGCAGGTCATTATTAATACTGTTTTCCAGATTGGCAATATTATTTTGTGTTTGCTGCAGTTGCAGCTTTGCCTGTTGTACCCTGGCATCTTTTGCAAAGCCATCAAATATGGGTACTGCGAGGCCTATTCCAAAAAAGCTGTTGGTAAACCACGGCTCGCTCCCTTTAAGAAAGTTAAACTGGTTACGCTGCGCATTTCGGCTGTACCCCCCTGTTAGTGTTAGTGCGGGGTAATAACTCGCTTTATAACGCTTGATATTAAACTCGCCCAGCCTTGCCGTGGTTTGCAGTAATTGATATTCAACTCTGTCTTCATATTTAAAACTGCCATCATTAAGAAGATTCTCTTTAAGATCAGAATCTCTCAGGCTATCTGTAAGCTGCAGTTCATCTTTAACCGGCATTCCCATCAGGTACTTCAGCGCAAGGTTACCGGTTTGCAACTGGCTTTCTACCCTTGTTCTGTCTGTCTTCAAATTAGATAGAGACACGTTTACTTTGTCCGCATCCAGCTTTTCCTGAAAACCATTTTTAAAGAGTTCTTTGGTATCGTGCAGTAATTTTTCCGATCGTGCAATATTTGCATCAATCAGACTGATCTGGTTACGCCCTACTACTAACTGGTAATAAACTTTATATACATTGGTCTTAATTTGTTCCTGGGTTACCGCTACATTTTGTTCCGCATATTTTATGGAAGCGCTTCTTGCCTTGAGGCCCACAAACACCTGCCCATCGAATAAAATCTGACGGAGGTTCACACCATAAGTAGAATTGTATTTAAGACCAAACTTAATGGGAAGATAAGTACCTGAAGGTTGGCCGAAGAATTCGCCGGGAAGCAGGCTGGTTGGGATACTGAGGTAATCTGTGAAGTTAACAGAACCATCAATCTGGGGATAAGCAGAAGCAGTAATCTCCCTGTTGGTTTGCAGTTGAAGTTGAATGCCTATCAACGCATTTTTAACCTGAAAACTATTTTTCAACGCGTAGTCAACTGCTTCTTTTGCCGACATTGCATGCTGTTGCTGCGCCATTAAACCCGAGGCAAGCATATTAAAAAACAATATCAAGCCTGTTATATTAAATCTTTTCATTTTCCTGAGATATTTTTTTGTTTCTTTCTTCTTTATATTTTACAATAAGCTTGTATCCTTTTAACGAGGCAACGCTAAACAGAAATTGCTCAATCAACTGTTGCTGCACTACTGATATCTTAAACTTTGATCTTGAAAAAATGTTCTGACTAAACGGAAGCATCATCGTTTCCAGGCGTATTAACGTTACAATAACCGTATTAATATCATCACGATACAGATCTTCCCTTATTCCCCACTCAAGGTTTTCCTTTATAATTTTATATAAGAAATTATTTTTATGTAAAACGAATTTTTCAAATGACTCAGGATGGTATTTTTCCAGATCATATAACATGGATGGATTCATATTTTCAAACATTTCCTGCACCATTTCCATTGCCAGAAAAACCTCATCGATGGCATTTTTTGCTGTCTTTTTATAAGCCTGGCAACAATCCTGATTATGATCCAGTATCTTGAGAATCACAGCACTTACCAATTCATTTTTATCAGCATAAAAC
>CAXTDO010000983.1:0-2070 GCA_964242315.1 uncultured Flavihumibacter sp. | reverse complement strand
TGCTTATTATTACCGTATTACGATGTTCGAGAAACATGATGAAAAATACCGGGGTGTTAAAACCGATTTTATCGATAGCTGGCGGAAGAACTTTGGCAACACTTATGGCAATATAAAGTCTGAACTTATCAGGAACCGTAAGGCATTACCGAATCCTGCTGTTTACAGTATTGAAACAGGCAGTAACTATCCGTTTGAAGAAACCTTATTGCCTATTGCAAAGCGATGTCTGGTGAGGTATATTTCTACTTCTGCGTAGCTGAGTGTTACTTCGATATACCCTCGCCATCTGCAAAATCACCGCTACTAAAACAAGCCCTAGTCCCACATAAAAACTAACACCCAGATCTTTGTTTTCGTGATAGATCATAAAAGCCAGGAGTATGCCATAGATAGGCTCCAGGTTATAAGACAGGTTTACTGTAAATGCCGACACTTTTTTTAAAGCACTCAGGGAAAGGAAAAAAGCCAGTACTGTACAAACCCAGCTCAGTATAAGCAACCAAAGCCAGTCGCCCGCTGAAGGCAAAGCAAAATGAAGATTGAAAAATGCCAGGTAGCCCGGCAATAACAACGTTAATACCAGGAACCCACCCATCAGTTCGTATAGGGTCACTGTACCGGCTTCATGTTTCTCCAGTACTTTCTTATTGAAAATGGTAAACAACGCTGCAAGAAATGCAGACACAAGGCCGTAAGCAATGCCTTCTTTATACCTGGTATCGAAATGAAAAATACAGTATACGCCTGCAATCCCCAGCATTCCGAGCAATAATTCAATAACAGAAACTTTCTTTGCTGATACCATCGGTTCCAGCAAGGCTGAGAAAAATCCTACAGTTGAAAAGCAAACCAGTGCAATGGAAACGTTGGAGCATTTTATGCTGCCATAAAACGCCACCCAGTGAAGCGCCACGATAGCTCCTACTAAAAAAATTCTTAAAAGGCTGTTTAAAGAAATTTTAGGTATGGCACCTTTTAACAGGAACAATAGCAACAATGTTATAACGGTGATCAGTAACCTGTACCAAACCAGCAACGATTCATTTAACGATATCAACCGCCCCAGCACCCCTGTAAAACCAGCAAGTAAAACAGCGAGATGAAGATTGAGGAGGGAGCGTTTCAAGTATGAGGTATGAATAATTAATTATTAATGATTAATTATTAATGGAAACTGTTCTTACGATCAAAGACGATGATAAAGCATCTAACCGTTAATCACTAATAATTGATCATTAATAATTAATCGTTCATACCTTCCCATCACCCGCTCTTGCAAATACTTCTTTATGGAACGCCTCATTTTGTACGTTTTTCACGCGGCTGTTATAATTTTTAAACAGGCTGTACCAGCGAAGCTTGAGCACACCGAGAATTCCTTCCTTTACGATGCCTTTATTCATTTTTGAAATTCCCAATTTCCGGTCTTCGAATATAATGGCAACCTCTTTAATTTTATAACCCAGCTTCCAGGCGGCAAATTTCATTTCTATCTGGAATGCATATCCTACAAATTTAATTTCATCCAGATTAATAGCCTGTAACACTTTTGTTTTATAACATACAAAGCCGGCAGTAGAATCCCTTACGGGCATCCATGTTATCAGCCGGGTATAAATAGATGCGCCTTTTGAAAGCAACACCCTTCCCCATGGCCAATCTACGTTTCCGCCGCCTTTTACATACCTTGAACCCACGGCAACGTCGTAGCCCCCATATTTACAGGCTTCATACAAACGTTGCAGGTCTGCAGGACTATGTGAGAAATCTGCATCCATTTCCATGATATAAGCATACTCCTTTTCAATCGCCCATTTAAATCCGAAAATGTAAGCGGTTCCAAGTCCCAATTTGCCTTTTCGCTCGGCTAAAAATAATTGTGAAGGGAATTTGAGCTGCAACTTTTTGACTAACTGCGCGGTACCATCGGGCGAGTTATCATCAATCACCAGGATATGAAAATCCTGCTGTAGAGAAAAAATGGCATGAACAATTCTTTCAATATTCTCGCGCTCGTTGTATGTAGGTATAATAACTATTTTTTCCAATCGTTCATCTATATTAAAT
>CAXTDO010000982.1:0-2102 GCA_964242315.1 uncultured Flavihumibacter sp. | reverse complement strand
TTTAATTAAAGACATAGCTAGTAAAGTAGGGGTAGTTCCGTCTACTGTGTCGCTGGTGTTAAATGGGAAGGCAAAGGAGATGCGGATTAGTGATTCCATTGCTGAAAAAATAAAAGCAGTGGCTGAGGCAGAAGGTTATATGCCCAATAGCATAGCAGTAAGTTTGCGTACGGGCAAGTCGAAAATATTGGGTCTGATCGTAGAAGATATTTCGAATGTGTTCTTTGCATCGCTGGCTAAAATAATTGAAGAGGAAGCCAATTTACTCGGCTACAAAGTATTGTATTGCAGTACGGAAAATGATGCTCAGAAGGGGCAGGAGTTAATACGGATGCTTTCGCAAACGCAGGTAGATGGCTACATTATTACACCGTCCCCCGGCATGGAAACAGATTTAAAACAACTGGTAATCCATAACAAGCCGCTGGTATTAATGGATCGCTATTGCCCTGGGCTGGACATTGCCCATGTGTTGGTTAACAATGCGGAAGGAACTAAGATGGGGATGCAGTATTTGTACGAAAAAGGATATAGAAAAATTGCATTTATAACGATAGACCTGGAACAGATACAAATGCAGGAACGGATGAATGGCTACCTGGATTTTTTAAACGAAAAAAAGATACCTGTTCAGGCCGAATGGATATATAAGCTGGCATATCATTACGACCGGGAAAAGGCAGTAGAGGAATTAGCGGCTTTTATTTCTAGGCATTCTTTCGAAGCTGTCTTTTTTACAACGAATTACTTAGGTACCATTGGGTTGGAAAGCATCAAGAAGTTGAAGTTAAAAATTCCAAAAGACCTTGCTGTTATTTGTTTTGATGACAATGATTTGTTTCGTTTGTACGATCCGGGTATAACAATTGTACAGCAACCTATAATGGATATAGCCAAAACTGCGGTGAGTATGCTAATGGACCAGATAAATGGCAAAAAAGCAGATGGAGATGATAGTAGAACAATGATCGAAGCTTCATTAATTCAACGAGAATCAGCGTAATGGAAAAGAGCAAGCTAAACAGAAAGGAAAAAATGCCTCAGGAAAACAGAGGATTGACTAACGAAACTAATTCGGATATGGAGTGGTTTACACAATTCAGTGATATGCCGGGAATTTTTGATTTTTATACGGCTAACGAATTGGAGGAGATGAAAACTAGGATGATGTTGGATCTTAAAAAGAAAATTAATAAAATTGACTAATAAAAATTTGGTAAATAAAAACTAGAAATATACTTTTAGTCCCACAAAATAGGAAAGCAACAGATGATGTTGTTTTTTTCTTTTAAGCTTGCAAAAACGATTTTGCTAATTGTCGCCATCAGTTAGCTAGTTAATAAGGGTTCATTGCCTGGCTCTTGTTAGTCCTTAATTTTTTAAACGATTGTATGCCTCAGAATTCTAACATTTTTCTACAGTTTTCCGATGAAGAACTTTTCCTGATGGTAAGAGAAGGTGATACCAACGCCTTCACTGAAATCTATAACCGCTACCTGCTGCCATTGGTGAACGCAGCTTACAAGCCATTGCAATCGCTGGCTAAGGCACAGGATCTTGTGCAGGATATTTTCATTAGCCTATATCTAAAAAAGGACATTCTGGAATTCAGCGTTTCACTAAAATCCTACCTCTACAAAGCACTAAAATTTAAAGTACTGAATGAGTTACGTTCTATGAACATTCGGGAAAACTACCGGAAGAATAATGTTTTTAGTGAAGCTTGCAAAAACGATTTTGCAAACAATCTGGAACTACGGGAACTCAATTCTAAAATAGAAAAAACCATTGGTGAATTGCCACCTAAATGCAAGGATGTTTTTATGCTGAGCCGCAATGAAGAATGCTCTTACAAACAAATTAGCAGCAGCTTAAACATTTCTGTAAGCACAGTAGAAAAGCACATGGTAAAAGCATTGAAAGTCATCAAAGGAAAGTTGAAAGACAACAATTAATCCGATCTATGTTCAGATTATTTGGCGTCGCCCTTTTGCTGTTTTGTTCATGCTTGCTTACTGCAAAACCAATCCGTTTATCTTCTCCTGATAAACATTTACAAATAGAGGTTACTATAGGGGAGAAAATACTCTATAATGTAACCC
>CAXTDO010000981.1:0-2118 GCA_964242315.1 uncultured Flavihumibacter sp. | reverse complement strand
TTTGGATTGCAGGTGATGTAGTGTCATATTGTGTAAGAGTTTTTTTACCTCGGCTTTTCCTCCGTGGTTAAAAAAAAACTCTTACCGTGCTAAGACGATCTGAATTATCTTATTTTGACTATATGAAATCCGTACTTTTTATAGCATTACTTACCAGTCTTCTAAATCTTTCGGCTCAAGATCTCTCAAAAAAATTCGGTATCAGAGCAGGCATCAACTATTCTCTGATGAACTTCAACAAAGCCATTCCGCCGCCGCAGTCACCTGTAAAAAACATCCGTAAGCCAGGCTTTTTCGTCGGTGCATTATTACAATTACATCTGAACCGATCTCTTTCACTCCAACCGGAATATACATTTTCTCAAATGCACGGCGAAGATGACAGGATTAAAAGCTCCTATACCATCAACTATTTTACATTGCCTCTGATTTAAAAATAACTGTGGCAGAAAGAATTGCTATCATCGCCGGTCCTCAGTTTGACCTGCTTATAAGTGCAAAACAAAAGAGCAATGGCTCTGTCACTACCATCACGCATGATACGGAAGAAAGAAATATTTCCGGTCTTGCAGGAGTGGAAATAAAACTGTCGGATGCTATCTTCCTGGATGCCCGGTACATTCATGGATTTAATCATATCGGCATTGGTCAGCGATCGGCAACAACAGAGTTTAAGTGGTCGGGTATATCGCTGGCGGCCGGCGTTCATTTCTGAACCATGATTTTCATGATTAGTTGATTGTAACGATTAGTTCCTCTATTTTAGCGCTTGATTATTATAATTAATGTTCATGCTAATCTGTTAATCATCAAAATCATGGTTCAAACAATCAACTGCCAATCATGATAAGTAAGGTTCGTAATATTCAGACAAACTATGGTTCATAGAAGAAAATTTATCAAAGGCGCTGCAATAACAACCGGTGTAATATTAACATCTGCTGCAATCCCTACCGTGGAAGGTGAAGCAACTCATAAAAGCCGCCAGCAAGATCCATCCATCAAAATATTTCCTCATGGCGTAGCCTCGGGCGATCCGCTGGCTACCCAGGTTATTATATGGACGAGGATTGCTCCTCAGCAGGGCATTGAAAAGATGCCCGTGAAATGGAGCATTTCAAAAAATGAGTCAATGGACCCGGTAATATTTTCCGGAGAACATACTACCGGCGCAGAAGCTGATTATACGGTAAAAGTAGATGTGCCAAAGTTAACGCCATCCACGCATTATTTTTACCAGTTTAGCTATAACAACAACCAATCGGTTGTTGGCAGAACGAGAACAGCTCCCGGAGATGCAGAAGAGCCGCTTGAATTTGCGGTGATCTCCTGCACCAACTACGGCGCAGGGTTTTACAATGCACTGGAAAAAATTGCCCAACGGCCAACATTAAACGCTGTAATTCATCTCGGTGATTATATTTATGAAGGAACGCAAAGAAATTTTGACCCGCAAAACAATGTTCCTGATGATGACTACGAGTCAACCCACTTTGTGAAACACCATGCTTACTGGCTTCATTTCTTCAGGAGGAGGTATTCTTTAAACCGGCTCGACAGTAACCTGCAGCACGCCCATCAACAGCATCCGTTTATCACCATATGGGATGATCATGAAATCGCCAACAACTCATATAAAGACGGCGCCAGAGGACACGATCCAAATAACGACGGCGAATGGCTCGACAGAAAAAACGCTGCAAAACAGGCATACTTTGAATGGCTGCCCATCCGTGGTGACGGCTCAAAAATTTACAGATCGATCCGCTTCGGAAAATTGATGGAACTCATCCTGCTGGATACACGCCTGGAGGGCAGGGATAAACAGATCTACGATGGATCAGACCCTGCAAGATTTGCTGCAAACAGAACTATACTGGGAGCAACCCAAAAAGAGTGGCTGTTTCAAACGCTGAAGTCTTCACCCTGTCAATGGAAGGTGATTGCCAACCAGGTGATCTTTTCAGAAATTAATGTAAAATGGGCCGCGTCGCTGGGTTCCTTGGCTTCCAGATTACAGGAATTTAACGACACATTTTTAGATTACTGGGAAGGCTATCCGGCGAAAAGACATGAAGAAATTGCTTTCATAAGAAAGCAGACGATCAACAATACTGT
>CAXTDO010000980.1:0-2132 GCA_964242315.1 uncultured Flavihumibacter sp. | reverse complement strand
GCTTTGAAGGGCCAGTTGCTATCGGCCTCCTATATTCCCCTCCCCGGCCATGAATCTTATGACGCCATGATTTCTGCGCTGGTAAAACTTTTTGTTGATTATAATGAAAGTGGAACGGTGAAGATGGATTATGAAACGAAGATGTACTACTGCTGACTTCCACTATAGTCTGAACTGTGATTTAGCTGATTTGATGATGGACTATGAAGACAATCATAGTCCATCATCAAATCAGCTAAATCACAGTTCAGACTTAAAACACTTACAAACCAGGTGCTCAATAATTGTACTTTTGCACCAAACGATTGCCGGCCTCAAAAGTCATCACTTAAATACTATAGAATGAGAATTGTTATAATAGGAGGCGGATTTGCAGGAATAAATCTTGTTAAGGCTTTAAGAAAAAACATTGAGTTCGACATAACACTGGTTGATAAAAATAATTACAACTTTTTCCCTCCGCTTATATACCAGGTAGCTACTGCGTTCCTGGAACCGTCCAGCATCAGTTATCCCTTTAGAAAATTATTTACGGGCAAAGGCAATGTTCATTTCCGGTTAGGCGAGCTGGTAAAAGTAGCACCGGAGCAAAAAAAGATCATTCTTTCTAACGGTGAAGTGGCCTATGATTACCTTGTATTTGCCACCGGCGCCGAAACCAATTATTTCGGGATGGAGAATGTAAGGAAGAACAGCACTCCCATGAAAACGCTGGATGATGCCATTGCGATGCGCAATAAATTGTTATTACAGATGGAAGAAGCAAGCATTACCGAAGATCCGGTTGAAATGAAAAAAGCTTTAACAATAGTGGTGGCAGGCGGCGGTCCTACAGGGGTGGAGATCTCGGGGATGTTTGCAGAAATGAAAAACGGCATCCTCAGAAAAGAGTATCCCGAATTTACCGGGAAAGGCGGAGAAATCTATCTTGTTGACGGCGGTCATGCTGTATTGGCGCCGATGAGCGAACAGTCGCAACAGGATACGTTTAAAGCGCTGACCGATTTAGGAGTAAAAATAAAACTCGACGCGCAGGTAAAAGACTTCGTAAATGAAACCGTACTGTTTACCAACGGCGAAACCATTGCCTCAAAAACATTGATATGGGCGGCAGGTGTTACTGCTAAAATTTTTGAGGGCATTCCTGCAGCAAGTTACGGCCGTGGCAAAAGAATGCTGGTGGATCAGTTCAATAAGGTGCTGGGTGTTGATAATATTTATGCTATTGGCGACACATGCATGCAAACAACAGACAAAAACTTTCCTAACGGTCATCCACAGGTGGCGCAGGTGGCCATCCAGCATGGCTTAAACCTTGCTAAAAACTTTAACCTGCTTGTAAAAAACAAACCATTGAAACCCTTCTTATATAATGATAAAGGTTCGATGGCTATCATCGGCAGGAACAAAGCGGTAGTGGACCTGCCAAGGCCAAAGTTTCATTTCAAAGGATTTTTTGCCTGGCTAATATGGTTGTTTATTCATTTGCTTTCTCTTATTACCTATCGCAACAGGGTCCGGACATTTTATAGCTGGATGATCGCTTACTTAACCAAAGATCAGTCGTTAAGAATGATTATTAAGCCGTATAATACGATGTAGTGTTTTTAACCACGGAGGAAAGGCCGAGGTAGCACGGAGGAGCTTCCTCCGTGGTTAAAATATCTGAGAGGATGCCAAAAAGTAAACATATGATTTTAAACAAACAACTGATACTCTGCTGTATCTGCATAACATTAACAGTTTCATTATTCAGTCAGTCAAAAAATTATTTCATTGTCTTCATTGGCAACAGCATCACTTATGGCGCCGGACTTAAAAGCCCGACTACTGATGCTCCACCAGTTCATGCAATGGCCTGGCTGAAGGCGCTAAATAAATATGGAGACCTGAATTTTACTAATCAGGGAGTAAGCGGCGCTACTACGGTTGACTTTTTGCCGGCTACCAATAAGTTATTTCCACGGGTAATTCAAGGTGCCGAATTATATAAAATTCAAAAAGATGCCACCCTTGTTTTTTCAATGATCCTGGGAACCAACGATAGCGCTATCTCCGGACCCAACGGCGCTCCTTTGACACCTGAAGCGTATGAAAAAAATATAAGGATAGTGATAGAGACGCTTTGAGAC
>CAXTDO010000979.1:1606-2138 GCA_964242315.1 uncultured Flavihumibacter sp. | reverse complement strand
CTTTTATTTTCCCTTCCCAGATTGTATCGGTGCTAAAATTTACGCCATCAATGCTATTTGCAAAAACGTAAATCGGGAAAATATTGCTAAGTCCGAAAGTTCTGGGGCTAGGACCACCGATTTCAATACCGTATTCATTTTTAAAGGATTTGCTTATTGAAATTAATTTCCGCTTCCAGGATTTTCTTATGTAGGAGACAGCGGTTACCAAACTATTTTTCAGACTCATGCTAGGGGTGAGAATTAAATGCGAAAATGAGCCTTTTTCCCATTCGGTGGTAAGGGTACATAAAGAAAGCATTTCTAATAATAAAAAGCAGAAAGCTTATTAAGCCGCTGTTGAACCCAATCCGGCGTTTTGATAGCCAGCTTACTGAGGACTGAGTATAAACCGGGTATATTTACGTCCCCAAAAAACGAAAATGATTTCGAGTGTAGTTATTTTGTATCACCCCGATAGTTCTGTTAATGACAATCTTAAACCTATACTTGAAGTCACACATCATGTTTATGTAGTAGACAATACTGAGCA
>CAXTDO010000979.1:0-1596 GCA_964242315.1 uncultured Flavihumibacter sp. | reverse complement strand
AGCCTATCCCACCCTACCCTAGTCCGTAGACAATACTGAGCAACCTAAAAAAGATATACTTCATCCTGACATTTTTAGCCATCCCAAATTAACCTATCTGCATAGCGGAAGTAACGAAGGGATAGCACAGCCTTTGAACGTAGTATGCCGATTAGCCATAAACGAAGGCTACAATTATCTGCTTACAATGGATCAGGATTCTTTTTTTAAAACGGATGATTTGATAAGATACATCAACTATGTTGAGCAGTTTCCACCGGCCGATTTGGTGGGTATGTTTGGTGTAAATCATGCGAAAAATGAGGGTTTAGAAAAGCAAAATGCGGAGTATGATTTTGTAACCCGGCTGATAACTTCAGGAAGTATTATCAACCTTCAGAATTTTGATCGGATTGGAGATTTCGACGAAAAACTATTTATAGATCATGTGGATTCTGAATATTGTTTTAAAATATTAATGGCGGGTTATAAAAACGTTTTCTTTAAAAATGTTTTTCTCGAACATCGTATAGGCATGGCAAAGGAATTCGTATCACTGAAAAGCTTGAAAACCACTTCCCGTTCGCTACATTCTCCTCTTCGCATTTACTATATGGTACGCAACTTTTTATATCTCTCCTGTCATTACAAACAACATTTTCCTGTTGAATTAAGCGTTATTAAAAAGGACATTTTCAACCGAATAAAAAACAACTTTCTATATAGTACTACCCGCTGGAAAATGGTGCGTTACATTGCAAAAGCAGTGACTGATTTCAGAAAGGGAAAAATGGGGAAAATAGCGGCGTAGTTATCTTTCATTGATTCAGTTCATTTTAAAGTTTTCCTTTGCTTCCATGCCTTCCATCCAACGACAAACGATTCTTTCTTCCATTTTTATTTATTTAGGGTTTGGCATTGGCGCTTTTAATATGCTGTTGCAGCCTTTTGTGCTGGATACGCATCAGGTAGGCCTCATGAAAGTGGTGAACGACTTTTCTGTTGTAGCAGCTACCATTGCCACACTAGGCACCAGTTCAGTCATTTATAAATTCTACCCTTATTATCAGCACTTTTTGCCGAAGGAAAGGAATGACCTTTTATTCGTAGTGGTTACAACGGTTGCTATTGGGCTTATTACAATATTGTTGGCTGCCTGGCTTGCAAAACCTTACATCATCGTGGCTTTTGGCCGAAACGACTACGAACTTTTTACCCGTTTTTACTGGACGGTCTTCCCCTTCATCACACTCTATCTTGTATTTGCTGTTACCGAACCTATGTTTTGGGTATTGGGGAAATCAGTCATTTACAATATGATTAAGGAAACCGGCTTCCGTGCCTTAACGACCGGCTTTCTGTTTCTGCTGCTTTTTAAGCTTATTCATCTTACCGGCTTCATGTACCTGTTTGCTTTTTTGTATCTGATACCAGTTATAGCCGCTATTTATCTGTTATACAGGTCAGAACAACTTTCCTGGTACCCACACATTAGCAAGGTTACCCATCGCTTCAAAAGTAAAATGATACCTTATGCAGGTTTTTTATTTTTTACGAGCCTGCTTACACTCATTGTAAGGGTATGCGATACGTTGTTTCTGGCAGGTCAAAAATCGT
>CAXTDO010000978.1:0-2142 GCA_964242315.1 uncultured Flavihumibacter sp. | reverse complement strand
CCTTTACCCATTTCCATCCTTCAGGCAATTCACTATCTCCTGAATTTTTATTTGTACTTTGATAATCTGTCAATGACTCCGCAGCTATCAATTCAGATTCGATTCCTGACGAGACCATACAAGTTTTCTGTGAACCGAATTGAACTCGAACTGTGGTCCGGTTTTCTTTTCGCCATTCTTCTGTAAGCTTTCCCTCAAATGCCCATTTTAAAACAGCCTGCCGGTAGGTTTTTAGCTGCTGTTGTGCAAGGCGCAGGTTTTCTATGCCTTTGTCTAATTCACTAAAAAGTTCTTCTATTTTGGAAACGATTGCTTGTTGGGTCGCCTTGGGAGGAAGAATCAAATGCAATTTTTCTATTCTATACAAGGCTAGCTTGGGTTGTGTAGTCGCAATTGTCTTCGCGGATATCTGCTTCTGAATGAATAGGCTGTTAAGATGCCATAATAAATAATCTAGAGTGAATTCTTTTATTTCAGTAATCTTAGCAGCATTTTCGGTTAAGTTCGAACCGCTTAGTGCTTGCGGAATTTTACCAACTCTTCCGATAGTTCCAGCAATAGAAATGTATAGATCATCGCTTGTAATTATGTAATTTTTTATCTGTTTTTGAGTGTGCTCATCTAAATATTTTAAATCTGTTTGATTGATCGACATGTTTTGAAAATCAACAACTCTCAAATAAGGAAATTTTGATTTTCCTTCGATGTATTGCTTTCCTTTTGGCAATCTTTTGCCGCCTTTCACTTTAGCCACATCTCCTAATTTCACCCACTTCCATTGTTTTGGCAATGGAAATTCATACTGATCTTCTTCCATTAATCGATATATGTTTTATAAAAAATGTAATAAATATTTATGATTATAGACAAAAAAATTACGCCGCCAGCACTTCATTCAACTCCTCAATAATCCCATCCATTTCCTCCCCAAACAACTGCCACATTTTTCCTAGGCCGCCATTCTTATTAAAAGGATCAAGCTCAAAGTCGTCGCGATCTACATGAAAGCTGTTCGCTACAAAATCCTTAATCATCCGCAGCCAAACCATTTGTTCAGGGGTGAACTTGGTAGTGGTACCTGCCTGTTTTTTGAACACCCAGTCCTGGAAGTTCTTATCTACTGTTTTATCAAAGCCGGTCAACGTGCTGTCGATGCCACTTACTTTTCTTACCAGGCTTACCAGGGCGATCAGTTCGTTTTTTGGAGAACCGTTCGCCTGTTTCAACTGATCGTAAGCCCGCCAGACGTTGGATGGTGCCAGTATGGGCTGGGCAGTGGTAATCTTTTCGTATAGGTCCCTGATCATTTTATAAGTCAGTTCCCTGCGACGGTATGGCTGGTCGTAGAAAATCTGCAATGCAGTGATTTCGTCTTTATGAGCTTCGATCCAAACGGTAAAATTACTGATGGTGTGGGAGGCAGCTGCCTCCCTGTCTTTCACCCAGCCGATATTGGTGACTTCATCGAGATTGTGGGTGTCAATTACCTGGTCGTATTTTTTGCGCACATCCACTATAAAATCCCTCAGTTCCGGGTTGTTGAAAACGTTTACCGCTGCGGCTACCAAAGCAGTGGTTTGTTCATTAATGGCTGCCGTAATTTCATCGGGTGCCGCACCCTGCTTTTCGGTGACTACTTTTACTTTAATGTTTTCCAGTGTGTCAGGGTCATAAGCATTCAGCAACTGCTTCACCACATGATTAATAGTATAACCACCTGATTGTTCCGCAAAATTCATTTTTTCTTTTTCATTGATCACCTTATCGAGCCTGATCAACCGGTTGGCAAGCGTGGAAAGTATATCCTCACCGGTATTACCCATCGCTACATTCTGGAGCAGGTCTTTCAGGCTAATACCAGGTTTCTTTTCCAAAGGGCGACTGTCCGTTTTCTGCGAGCTTTCCACACCAATAGCATCGATGATCACAAAATGGTCCTTGGTAAATTTTGCTGTTGGCGTGCCGGTAACTTTCAATTGTTCCAGTGTACAGGTACGAGTGCCGCGCCCTTTCATTTGCTCGTAGTAACTCCTGCTTTTAACATCGCGCATAAACACCAGTACTTCGAGTGGACGGATATCCGTGCCCGTTGCTATCATATCAACGGTAACAGCTATGCGTGGGTAATAATCGTTGCGGAAC
>CAXTDO010000977.1:0-2145 GCA_964242315.1 uncultured Flavihumibacter sp. | reverse complement strand
GGAGACCCTGAAAAAAGACCTTGCCACAAAAACACAACAGGAAGTTTTTGACATTACAAGAAAAGCCCTGTCAGACCTGGCTTCTGTTAGTTTGGAAGAACAAATGGCAAAACTTTTTGTAACCCGTTTAGAAGAATTGAAAGATGAAAAAAAGAAACAGTTTACAGATGCCTTTGAATCAGTATCAAAGCCTTTAATAATACAAAGTGCTTTTGAGCTCCAGAAAAAACAGCAGGATGAGTTAAAAATAAAGGTACACGAAATATTAGGTAAAGAAACAGCATTACAATTTAAGACCGCACCCGAAATTATAAGCGGTATCGAATTAACCGCAAATGGATATAAACTATCCTGGAGTATTGCTGCTTACCTTAATTCGTTACAAAACAGTATCAGCGAAACAGTGCAAAACAAAGTATTTCCAGCCACAAATGCTTCACCAGAGATAAAAAACGAAAAGGCAAAAAAAGAAAATGGCTTTAACTGAATTCAACAATATAATCAATAGCACCTTCGACCCAATGAACCAGGTAAAGGAAAAATATGTTTTTTCCTTTGCACCTCGTGAAGTTGGTTATGTAACCAGTGTATCTGCAGGCGTTATTAAAGTTTCAGGCTTACCCAATGTTGGATTTGAAGAACTGCTTACATTCCCCAACGGCTTATATGGCATAGCATATAATATTGATGAAGATGAAATAGGCGTTATTCTCCTTGGCGAAAATCATCTTTTAAATGCAGGCGATGAAGTAAACAGAACCGGCCGTGTAATGGATGTACCTGTAGGCGACCATCTTATCGGAAGAGTAATCAATCCACTGGGGGAACCGCTGGATGGAAAGGGCTCGATAAATACACACCAGCGTTATCCAATTGAACGACCTGCTCCGGCTATAATGGATCGCAACGCGGTCACAGTCCCTTTACAAACAGGATTAAAAGTTATTGATGCCCTGATACCCGTTGGTCGTGGGCAACGTGAATTGATCCTGGGCGACCGGCAAACAGGAAAAACAGCTATTGGAATTGATACCATATTAAATCAGCACGATAAAAATGTAATCTGTGTGTATTGTGCCATTGGTCAGCGCGCCTCTTCCGTTGCTAAAGTGGTTGCTACATTAGTGGAAAGAGGAGCGATGGATTACACTGTTGTAGTAGTAACAGAAGGCAATAATGCTCCCGGCTTAAAATACATAACACCATACGCAGCCACCAGCATTGCGGAATTCTTTATGGAACAGGGACATGACGTGCTGATTGTTTACGACGACCTTACACAGCATGCACAGGCTTACCGCGAACTGTCCCTTTTGTTAAGAAGACCACCGGGACGCGAGGCTTTTCCCGGTGATATATTTTACATTCATTCGAGGTTGTTGGAAAGATCAACGCATCTGAGTGATGAGCTTAATGGCGGTTCATTAACGGCTTTGCCCATTATTGAGACAGAGGCACAGGATATTTCCGCCTACATTCCTACCAATCTCATTTCTATAACGGACGGGCAAATCTATTTATCGCCAAGTCTTTTTGAGTTAGGCATTTTACCGGCGGTTGACGTAGGCAAATCCGTTTCACGTGTGGGTGGCAAAGCACAACTACCTGCCTACCGTTCTGTAACAGGCAACCTGAAACTTGCCTATTCTCAATTTGAGGAACTGGAAAGTTATGCACGCTTCGGTACACGGCTTGATGAACATACACGCGTTACCATTGAACATGGAAAACGCATTCGCAACTGGCTTAAACAAAATGAGTTGCATCCATTGTCTGTAATTGAACAGTTGGTAGAATTATTAGCGTTAACTGGTAATTTATTTGACACAATTCCGGTTGAGAAAATGAAGGATGCTGAAGCTGCGTTACTTAAAACTTGCGAAACCTTGCAATCCGATATGCAACAACGTTTATTATCGGATAAATCATTGAATTATGAAGACAAAGAAGCGATTCTGAAAATAGCCTCTTTTATCTTGTTACCCTTTCAGGATAAGCCATTACTAAACCCAAGCAAATCGTAATGGACACATTAGAAAGCTTACGATCAAAATTGGAAAGCGCCGAAGATATAAATTCTGTGGTCAAAACGATGAAAGCCGTAGCAGCTTCAAATATTGGTCAGTACGAAAAGTCAGTAGCCGC
>CAXTDO010000976.1:0-2149 GCA_964242315.1 uncultured Flavihumibacter sp. | reverse complement strand
GGGTTACAGATAAGCAATCCCATGTCTTCCACTCCGTCTTTAAGCTGGCGCGGAGGAACTCCCGATCTTTTTCTAAATGAAATGCGTTCAGATGCACAGGCATTGTCAACGGTTTCCATGGCAGACATCGCTTATATTAAAGTATTCCGCCCTCCTTTTATGGGAGCAACGGGCGGCGGTGCTGGCGGCGCTATTGCAGTGTACACTAAAAAGGGCGGGCAAACCAACAACGCAAATTTTGTTGGTTTGAGCAAGGTTACCGTTATCGGCTATACTCCATTCAAAGAATTCTATTCTCCCAATTATGCACAGGAAAACCCAATGGATGCACTGGATGATATTCGCACCACCCTGTACTGGCAGCCTTATATTTTTCTGGACAAAGACAAGAAAAAGGCTACACTAACCTTTTATAACAACGACATCAGTAAAAAACTTAAGGTAGTTGTGGAAGGAGTAAATGCCCTGGGTAAATTAACAAGGGTAGAAAGCTTTATTCAACAGGAAAGTAAAGGTTTCTAGAGCAGAAGCAGGATTTACAGGATGAAGAATAATTTTCAGAATCTTGTAGTTAACTTAAAAGTTAAGATTTAAGTGTTCTATCCTGAAATTTCGCTTGAGCTTAACTACAAAATCCTGTAAATTATTCTTCATCCTGTAAATCTTCCTCCCTGCTTCAAACATGGTTATTCAGCACATCATTAACTACCTCGAAGCCATTGCCCCGCTTAGCTATCAGGAAAGCTATGATAACGCCGGACTGCTCACCGGCTCCGGCCATTGGGAATGCAAGGGTGTGCTGATAAGTCTGGATGCAACAGAAGCCGTCATTGAAGAAGCCATTCTTAAAAACTGTAATCTTGTCATTGCACATCATCCTATAATATTTTCAGGACTTAAAAAAATCAACGGCAAAAATTATGTTGAACAAACTGTAATCACTGCTATCAAAAACGACATCGCTATCTATGCCATTCATACCAATCTTGATAATGTACAGCGGGGAGTCAATGGAAAAATAGCCGAACGGTTGGGTTTAATCAACTGCTCGGTATTGCAAAGCAAACCCGGGATGTTAAAAAAGCTCTTCACTTTTGTGCCGGTAGCGCACATTGAGCAGGTTCGTAATGCTGTTTTTCTTGCCGGTGGCGGTGCAATAGGCAATTATAGCGAATGTAGTTTTAATACGGAAGGTGAAGGAAGTTTCAAGGCAGGGCCCGGAACGCATCCTTATGTGGGTGAAGAAGGTGAACGGCATTATGAAAAAGAAATCAAACTCGAAATAGTCTTCCCCGCTTATCTTCAAGCTAAGATAACGAAGGCTATGATAGAAGCGCATCCTTACGAGGAAGTAGCCTATGATGTGATTCAGCTGGCTAATAATCACCCGGGCATAGGTTCAGGAGTGATAGGTGAATTGCCTGAACCTGTTTCTGAAACCCTGTTTTTAAAACTTTTAAAAGAACGGTTCCTGGTGCCTTTAATTAGGCACACTGCTTTAACAGGTAAACCTGTTAAGAAAATTGCCTGCTGCGGTGGAGCAGGTAGCTTCCTGATCGCCAGCGCCTTATCACAGTCCGCAGACTTTTTTGTTACGTCAGACATAAAATACCACGAATTTTTTGATGCCGATGGCAAGATTGTATTTGCCGATATTGGTCACTGGGAAAGCGAACAGTTTACTACTGACCTTTTATTTGATATTTTGCAGTCTGAATTTCCTAACTTTGCCGTCCTTAAAACCGGAACAAAAACAAATCCGGTCAATTATTTTGGAGTTCCCAACCCCTAAGTGGGAAGTTGAGGAAAAGCAAATCGCACATCATAAATCGTAAGTAACATTATGCCTGCAGTTAAAGATTATTCGGTAGAAGAAAAATTGTCTTCGCTGGTAAAGTTGCAAAAAATAGATTCTAAACTCGACCAGATACAAATCCTCAAAGGCGAATTGCCGATGGAAGTTAGCGACCTTGAAGATGAGATTCAGGGATTGACGAGCCGCAAAAACCGCATTGAAGAAGAAATTAACGGCATTACTGACTTTATTGAGCAAAAGAAAAACGCCATTAAAGACGCTGCCGAACTGGTAAAGAAATACGAAAAGCAAAGCGAAGCAGTAAAGAACAGCCGCGAGTTTGAAGCCATTAAC
>CAXTDO010000975.1:0-2151 GCA_964242315.1 uncultured Flavihumibacter sp. | reverse complement strand
CTGGGTCCGCACCGTGAAAAGGAAGCGAGTTTTTATACCATCAAAGAAATCTGGTCGCCTGTTTACATCGATCAGCGTTATATCACATCCACCTTCAACGGTAAGCTTGGCATCGAAAATCGTTATCTGTATACCAATCTCGATCAATGTTCTTTTGAATGGAAGCGTGAAAAATTTTCTGCACCATCTGCTGCAATAAATACAACAATCACTTACAACGGTAAAGTAGATAAACTATCCCTGGCACCAGGCGACAAAGGCAGTTTGCAATTAAAGCTACCGGATAATTGGAAAGAAGCGGATGTTCTAAAACTCACCGCTTATGATCCTAACAAAAAAGAAATATTTACCTGGAGCTGGCCTGTAAAAACCGCTTTTGAAACTGCTCAGCAATTCAACCGGTTCACGCCCATTGCAAGAACGGCCGTTACAGAAAAAGATAAAACACTGATAGTACAATCAGATGGTGTGGAGTATTACTTTGATGAAACAACAGGCTTTCTATCGAAAGTAACAAACGAAAAATCAGCGATATCCTTATCCGGTGGTCCTGTTGTTGCAGGCGGTAACCATACGCTGAAAGAATTTAAACACTATGTAAGAGGTAATCAATATGTGGTGGAACCGGTTTATCAGGGCAACACTACTTTTAATGTAAAATGGATATTCAGTCAGGGAGCGCCAGCCAAACTGGAATATCAGTATTCGCAAAGAGGTGAAGTGGATTTTTTAGGAATTACTTTTAATTACCCGGAAGAAAAAGTGACCGGCATGAAATGGTTGGGGCGCGGCCCGTACCGCGTATGGAAGAACCGCTTGAAAGGCATGCAGTTTGGCGTGTGGCAAAAAGATTACAACAATACCATCACAGGAGAAAGTTGGCTATACCCTGAATTTAAAGGATATCATTCGCAGCTCTATTGGGTGGAAGTTCAAAACAGGGAAGCGCCATTTCGCATACTTACTGAAGATGAGAATGTTTTTTTTCAAATGCTGAAGCCGGCCAAACCCGTTGGTGCTTTTAATGAAAATAACAACCCGCATTTTCCGGATGGCAATATTGGTTTCATGAATGCCATTAACCCGATTGGCACCAAGTTCCAGGCTGCAGAAAGAATGGGCCCGCAAAGCCAGAAAAATGCCATGCTAAACAACACACCTATAAGCGGAAGTTTGTGGTTTGATTTCAGGTAACAGATAAGAAAATCATTAAACGGCTTCTTTCAGTAATGCCTGGATTGTTTGCTCCGGCAAACGCGCTCTGCCGATTGTATCTATTTCTTCACGGGATAACATTTTGCCCTGCCCTGATCCTATCAATAAAATGTATACGATCCCTGATTCTATGCCCCCGTGTTTAGGACTGGCATCAACACCCAATTCTTTGGCAAGTTTTATAGAACCTTCGCCAATCAAATGTTTCGGACCAACATCTGCATAGATAGCAAAACACCTTTTGCGGTTTGTTTTATTATAAACCAACGCAATGTCACCTAATTTGAAATCGTTTGAAAAACCCGCGGGAATCGCTATGTAAGGAATGGTTTCGGCGTCTACAAATCTTGCAGGGTCTGTGTGATCTTTGGACTGATTCTCCAGTGACGTCATGGAAATATAATATCCGGGTGCCGGATCAGATGCAGTTTGAACCAGGGGTGTTCCGGATGGGATGTTATTATCGGTGACCAGCGCCCACCAGTTACCCGGTTCTCCACCGTTAGATAAATTATCCAGCGCCAGTTTATCATCTTTATGATATGCTTTTGGAGCGCCGTCGGCGTCTATCATTAAAGCTCCGGTAAAAATGTACACCTTCATACTGTCATCCTTATAAACAGTTGTACGGGCGATTGTTTTATATACCTTTTTCAATTGCTGAGCGTTTAATAAACCGTAACAAAAAAACAGCAGCACATAAGCCGTTAGTACCTTCATAATAAAATATTAAGCCTTCCTTTCAATACATAGTGTTGCTGACAACGTCAAATCTACATCAACCGCGTGTTAAAATGTTCACAACATTAGCCGTTGTTTGTATCACTGTGTTAGACCTTTAAACTAAAAATCATTTTTAATATTTAGGCAACCTTCGTAGATTTATATGCGTTTGAAATTTTTGCAGATTATAAAGCGTTATATTCACACAGCTTC
>CAXTDO010000974.1:0-2158 GCA_964242315.1 uncultured Flavihumibacter sp. | reverse complement strand
TTGATGATCCTGGTGTCAAGATGAGGAACCGACATGGGCGGTGAACCAACTGCTGCCTTTCCATATACTTTAGCCTGGTGTTTCTCTATAATTTCGGGGTTGTTGCAGGTAAGCCATTGTCCGCTAACTGGAAATCCTCCAAATCCCTTGCTTTCCGGGATACCCGATTTTTCAAGCAGCGGAAAGGCACCACCACCGGCGCCTATAAAAACAAAGCTGGTTAATAGCTTTCTGCTCTTTTTAGTAGACATGTCCCGGACCTTTATTTCCCACTTACCATCATCCTGCTGGGTAAGATCACGAACCTCATGATGGAAATGCAGGTTGATGCCTGGCTGCTTTTTCAGGTAGTTGAACACGCAACGGGTGAGTGAACCAAAATTTACGTCGGTTCCTATCTCCATCCTTGTAGCCGCCAGCTTTTGGGAAGCATCACGACCTTCCATTACAAGCGGCATCCAGTTGGAAAGTTGTGCCGGATCTTCGGAATACTGCATCCCTTTAAAAAGATGAGATGAGGTAAGCGCTGTAAAACGTTTATGCAGGTAGGCCACATTTTCTTCACCCCATACAAAGCTCATATGCGGAATGGTGCGGATGAATGTTTCGGGAAGTGTGATCAACTGTTTCTGTATCATATAAGCCCATAGCTGCCTGGACTCTTCAAATGATGCAGCAATGCCGATAGCTTTTGAAATTTCAATTGATCCATCTTCCTTTTCAGGAGTGTAGTTCAACTCACAAAAAGCAGAATGGCCGGTGCCGGCATTATTCCATGCATCCGAACTTTCTGCTGCGGCTACATCAAGCCTTTCAAAAATCTCTATGGTTAGGTCGGGTTGGAGTTGTTTCAATAAAATGCCGAGCGTAGCGCTCATAATACCTGCACCTATCAGCACCACATCACAACTTTTGGAAAACTCATCATCTTTTTTCATACGAATAAATTATGCAAAAACTATACTATCGTCGTGCTACAAGGTTATTGTCTGTTATCAGGCTATCAGCTGTCAGCTATCACGAGGAAAGCTTATCAGGTTTCCTCCTGATAGCTGATAGCTGACAGCTTTAAACTATATCTTCTATATTTGCGTCCGGTTAAATGATCTGGTCTGCTTTTGCCGGCTATTTATCGGTTCATTATCGGCAGAGTGGACATTTAACTATTCATTAACCGCGTAAAAAATACATTTGCCACTCATAAATCACTTCATGAAGAAACTATTTCTGCTTGTTACTATAATCGGCTGCTCTGTTATTGCGTTTTCTCAATCCGATTCCTTATCTCCCAAGCCTGCATCGGCAAAAAAAGACTGGAGTAAAGTCAATCTGGGAAATCGTTCTAACGATCATCTTATGATACAGCTAGGGTACGATAAATGGGCAGGCAAACCGGATAGTATCAAAACCAAAGGCTTCTCGCACAGCATTAATGTTTACTTCATGCTTGACTTCCCTTTTAAAACAGATCCCCGTTTCAGCGTGGGATTGGGAGTAGGTGTATCCG
Organism: uncultured Flavihumibacter sp.; assembly: GCA_964242315.1. GTDB lineage: Bacteria > Bacteroidota > Bacteroidia > Chitinophagales > Chitinophagaceae > JADCRZ01. Next base: position 651 of record CAXTDO010000974.1, on the reverse strand, counting down.
GGGGGAGTACCTTTTTTGATAAGACCATTGTAGAAGTAGCAGGTGCAGGTACGAAATTAAATTTTCGCAACGTTGCCGATACCAACCACTTTAAGAAATACAAACTTGCAAATACATACGCTGAGATTCCGATAGAATTAAGATTCACTCCTGATCCGGAGCATAACAGCAAGAGCTGGAAATTCGTGCTGGGTGCAAAGATCGGCACGATGATCAATGCCCATACCAGAGGAAAAACACTGGAGAACAGGGCGGGAAACTCTATTAATGCTTATGTACTCAAAGAAAACTCCAAGCGTTTTTTTAACAGCACCCGCCTTGCCGCTACGGCCAGAATCGGCTACGGAGTATTCAGCCTGTTTGGCGTTTACCAGATCAATGCCTTCCTGAAAGAAGGCGCCGGCCCCAACATCCACCCCTATTCAGTTGGAATCGGCATTAGCGGATTATAGCTACCAGGTGTGAGGTATGAGGTATGAAGTATGAGGGAAACCCCGAAGGGGTGAAATGATTATAGAAGGTGTAAAATTATAAAGCGCGAACCTGTTAAGGGTTGATGAACGCGTAACCGTTCCCCTCCTTTTCTAGGAGGGGACGATCAATTAAGATGCGAAGCACTTAATTGATCGGGGGTGGTTGATGGCTGCAAGT
>CAXTDO010000973.1:0-2160 GCA_964242315.1 uncultured Flavihumibacter sp. | reverse complement strand
TGAAAGAACATGGCAGGTTCCGTTAGGCGAGTACCCGGAGCTGACGAAAAAGGGCCTTCCGCTTCCCGGCACCGATAATTACGGAGGGCCGCTGGTAACGTCAAGCGGGCTCATTTTTATTGCGGGCAGCAGGGATGAAAAGATCCGTGCATTTGACAAAGAGAACGGCAAGCTGTTGTGGCAGGCAGCGTTGCCGGCAGCAGGTTTCGCTTCGCCCAGCTCATATTCAATAAAAGGAAAACAATACATTGTAATTGCCTGTGGTGGCGGGAAAATCAAAACAAAGTCAGGTGATAAATATGTAGCTTTTTGCCTTGAATGAAAGATTGTCTGAACTGTGATTTTTTGATTTTGTGATAGACTATGATTGTCTCCAGATCATAGTCTATCACAAAATCAAATAAATCACAGTTCAGACAACACTATACTAATCTTTATATTTGATTTAAAAGCAGTCAATGAAAGCAGTAAAAAAATATACCGGTAACGAGATATATTTTAAGATGGTGGAAGATGATGTCCCGGAGATTGAAAAAGATACCGATGTTAAGATACAGATAGATGCAATCGGAATTTGCACCTCTGACCTTCATGCACTCCATGGTACCATGTACATGCCTGACGGAAATACGGTAGGCCATGAGTATACCGGAACAGTGGTTGAAGTGGGTAAGGCTGTAACAAAGGTAGTTGCCGGAGATAAAGTGGTTTGCGAAAATGCAAAAGACGCCTGTATGTAATGCAAGGTGTGCCTTTCGGGTCATTATGAATTGTGTCGCTTTAAAAGGTCACCCGGCTGGTTTTCACAGGGCGTTTATGCCGAATATACCGTGCAACCCGAATACTGCGTTCATAAGGTACCTGCCGGACTGTCCATGGAAGTAGCCTCAGTAGCGGAGCCTTTTGCTATCTGTGTATATGGCTGCCTGGAGCGGGGAAGGTACGATAAGGATGACTTCACAGTTATTTACGGAATGGGACCTATAGGCTTGTTTACGCTGATAACACTTATTGATTTTGGCGTGAAAAATATAATCTGTGTTGCCTCCAAACGAAAAAATACTATACGGTATCAACTGGCCGGGGAGCTGGGCGCATCGGCCGTATTATCGCCGGAAGAAGATGTAGATAAGAAAGTTAAAGAAATGAATAACGGACTGGCAGCCGATTGTGTAATAGATTGTTCCGGCTTTCCGGATGCCATTAACCAGGGTATCAATCTTTTAAGAAAAGGCGGTAAATTTATTGCTTTGGGTTTGTCTGATGATAACATCATACCGTTTGCATTTAATCAGGCTGTTCTGAGTGTAGTGGATATGGTGTTCTCTGCTACCTCCTCCCACGACTCCTGGATAAAGACACTGGGAATTTTACAGCGGAACGAAGAAAAAGTGAAGAAGGTAATTACCCACAAATATCCATTAGTTGAATGGGAAACCGCCTATGAAAAAATCTCCAACCGCGAGGCAGTGAAAGCTATACTGGTAAATGAAAGAAAATCGGGTGGAGATTCATAAAATTGTTATACCTAACATTATAAGTGTTTAAAAAACACTTATAAATTTAGTCGCTACAATTTATAGATACCTATGCATGACACAGCATTAATATTTGGTGCGGGAAAAACAGGCCGAGGTTTTGCCGCTCATCTTGCGTTCCTTGGCGGATATGAAATTGTGTTGATTGATAGCAACAGTCAGTTGATAGATGATTTACAAAACACGAAGCAATATGATATCCAGGTGCTAAACAATGAATCAATGAACTGCACCATACCCATATCCGGCGCCTATCATATTGAAGAGGAAAGTTGGTTTGAGGATTTCATTAAAGCAGGCGTAGTTTTTACGGCTGTCTTTGGCAACAACCTCCTATCTCTGGCACCATTTCTTGCCAGGGCGCTGCACAAAAGATATGTTGAGAATAGCAGCACAATGCTTACAATCATTACCTGTGAAAACGTTGCCGGCGCTGCGTCTGTTTTAAAAGAAACGGTATCAAAATACATCACAATTGAAGAGGCCGGCTGGGCAGAAGAACATATCGGTTTTTCAGAATCGATCATCTTCAAAACATGTCTCGGCCCCGCGGATTATCAGTCACCCCTCACCGTTAGGGCACAGGATTATTTTGAACTGCCTTGTGATGGCGATGCCATTA
>CAXTDO010000972.1:0-2167 GCA_964242315.1 uncultured Flavihumibacter sp. | reverse complement strand
AAGAAACACAAAGAATTTCTTTGTGTTACTGTGTGCCTTGGTGCCTTTGTGGCCTTCATCTTATTGCTTCACCACCTTACCGCTTCCACTTATATTAACCGAAACAAGCGGTGATCCTTTGTAATAAACATTACCGCTGCCTGATATCTTTACCTGCAGTTTGTTTGTGGCGGTGATTCTCGTATCACCGCTTCCGGCTACTTCAATGGTTGCATTTTCTGCTGTAAATCCAAATGCATCTACATTGCCGCTTCCCATTATGGAATTGGCAAAATTAACAGCAGTACCATGTTCCAGTGTTATATTTCCTGAACCCGCTATATTGGTTTCGAACTGGTTGTTGTTGGTAAAGTCGCCTGTGGAAACAATGTTACCTGAGCCGGCTATCGACAAACCGTTTAAAACCGGGAGTGTAACAATAACCTCGGTATTGTCGTGTCTTACATTAACATGATCTTTATAACCCATTTCTAAAGTACCATTCACAACGTTGGTTTCGAAGTATGGAAGCAGGTTGCTGTAGCCTTTTACCTTCACACCAAATACCTGACCTTTTGTAACTGTTACATTTGTTGATCCGGCCATACTGATTTTTGTAAAGTTTGTAACGTTCCTGTCTTCTGTAGCTATGGTTCCACCACCTGTAATGCGGTCTTTAGTGCATGATGAAAGAACCAACAACATGCTTAATAACATAACGCTTAATACATTTTTCATAAACCTCTTTTTAAAATTTTGAATTTCTATTGAGGGTGCAATGTATTATGCTGATAAATGCCGGAGGTACGGGAATGTACTGAATCGTTGAATAATAACGATGAAATGTAACCGGACTGTGATTTATTGATTTAATGATAACTATGATACTACCGGAGAAATTCATAGTATTAATTAAATCAATAGATCATAGTTCAATCACAGTTCAATAGCCTGCTTCAGATCTTCAATTAAATCGTCAGCATCTTCGATGCCTACACTTAAACGGATTAATGAATCTGACAAGCCATTTTTAATTCTTTCTTCTCTTGGTATGGAAGCATGTGTCATGGAAGCGGGATGGTTTATAAGTGATTCAACCCCACCCAGGCTTTCGGCCAATGCAAAAAGTTTCGTGGATGACAGTAGCTTAAAAGCAGTTTCCATGCTATCGTCTTTAAGCGTAAAACTCATCATACCACCGAAATCGCTCATTTGTTTTTTTGCGATTATATAACCGGGATGATCTTCAAACCCGCACCAGTAAACATGTTTAACTTTCGGATGGCCCCTTAACCAGTTGGCAATGATGGTACCATTCTCGCAATGTTGTTTCATACGCACATGAAGTGTTTTTATACCGCGCAACACTAAAAAGCAATCCATAGGACCCGGAACGGCTCCACAACTTTTTTGCAGAAAATACAATTTTTCGCGAAGCGCAGCATCGTTCATAACAAGACATCCCTGGATAACATCGCTATGTCCGCCAAGGTATTTTGTAGCGGAATGCATAACGATATCGGCGCCAAGATCCAAAGGATTCTGCAGGTAAGGAGAAGCAAAAGTGTTGTCTACGCAAACCATGATGTTCATAGGTTTTGCAATCGCCGACACTGCTTCAATATCAACAATATTCATCAGCGGGTTAGTAGGCGTTTCAAGCCATATCAGTCTGGTATTGCTGTTTATCAGAGTTTTTATGTTTTCGGTATCCTCCATATTTACGTAATGGAATTTGATACCGAATTTTTCAAATACCTTAGTAAAGAGCCTGTAAGTACCTCCATACATATCGTTTGCAGCTATCACTTCATCTCCGGGTTGCAATAATTTTATAACTGCGTCCGTGGCGGCAACACCGCTACTGAATGCAAGTCCGTATTTACCATTCTCAATAACAGCATATGCTTCTTCCAAAGCTTTACGTGTAGGGTTTTGTGAACGGGCATATTCGAAGCCCTTATGTTGGCCTGGTGCAGACTGAACATAGGTAGATGTTTGATATATTGGAATCATTATGGCACCTGTGCTTGGATCAGGTTCGGCACCGGCATGTATAAATTTAGTAGCGGACTTCATATTAAATGATTGATTTTTTTTACTGTAAAGATGAGGAATAATTTTTTAAAGAATAATTGCCTGTAACTACTGTGATGGTAGCAACAAAGTACGAATAATGTCGTGCATC
>CAXTDO010000971.1:0-2167 GCA_964242315.1 uncultured Flavihumibacter sp. | reverse complement strand
AAGAAGGGAGTCGAACCCCCGACCTGCTGATTACAAATCAGCTGCTCTACCAACTGAGCTACTTTGGCATTTATGCTGTAAATAATACTTGAGATCTTTCTGCTTTAAAAAGAATCTACTCTTTATAAAGTTATTAGCAGTATGAATCCATTATTAAAGAACTTTTCCGCAAACACAATTTTTAAAGGGGTGTTTTTTGGGAAGGCAAAGGTAAGCGAAAACTTTAAATTCAGAAATTTTGTATAAAAAGTTTTTAATACGCATTAAACCGCTGTTTATAAGGGTCTTTCCCTCCCCTTTAGAGCATTCCCGGATCTATATTTGGTAAGTTTTTACAAGAAGACAATTAATGGTCAGTATTAGCCTTCATGTATTTCAATTGGTGGCTCCTTAAAAAAAAAGACCTCCAAAGAGGTCTTGAATAATTTTTAGTTAAGCGGCTTGTCTGTCTTTTTTTCGTTTGATTTGATTTACCAGCGACTCCAGAGCAGTATCAAAAGATTCCTCAAAAGATTTGCTGCTGGCTTTAACGAAGAAGTCATGCCGGGGTACGTGAACTCGAATTTCTGCGATTTTGTCTTTAATCGTGTGAACAATGTTGTCTAGCTTCAGGTAAACATCCACCTTGATTATTCGATCATGAAAGGTGTTTAACTTGTCCAGTTTTTTGTTTACATAATCTACTAGTTTGTTGTCTGCATCAAAGTGCACCGTCTGAATGTTAACGTTCATATCAATCGCATTTTAAGTGAACAATAAATAAAAGAACTTATCAATAATTGAGTGATCTTTCAACGTATTTTCCAAGGTTGATCAGATAATGAAGTTACTCTTTCACTATTGTTCGTCCAAATATATTTAACTCTAAAAAGCAACTTAAAACACTTACATAGTTACACTTAGCCGTTAAGATTTAGGATGCGCTTTTTTATGAATATCTTTTAACTTTTCTATAGTATTATGTGTGTATACCTGAGTAGCGGCAAGGCTTGAATGACCTAACAACTCTTTTACAGAATTCAGGTCTGCACCATTGTTCATTAAGTGCGTAGCAAAAGTATGACGTAACACGTGAGGGCTTTTTTTACTTACTGTAGTAACGCCTTTCAAATATTTATTAACGGTTCTATAAACATATTTATGATAAAGTTTTTTTCCATCTTCATTTACTAAAAGATATGTTGTATCGGCATCCTTTGATTTTTCTTCGCTATAAACTTTTATTTGTTTTATTAACAGAGTACTTACAGGGATATTCCTTTCTTTATTTCCTTTTCCCAGAACTTTTAACTGCGTATTGGAATAATCAACATGCCTTTCTTTTAAATCAACAAGTTCACTTAACCGCATGCCTGTATTATAAAATATAGCTACTATTAATTTATCTGTTTTTCCATTCCAGGTATCAGGAAATTCTATGGCATTGAATAAGGTTGCCATATCTTTTTCCTCTACATAAGCAGGAAGCCTTTTAGAAATTTTAGGCGCAGTCATTGCAGCTACAGGAGAAGTATGTATTACTCCCATGCGCATCTGGTACTTGAAAAACGATTTTAAAGTGGATAGTTTACGGCTGATACTCTTGCTATTAAGCTGCGCATCTTTTAGAGAAGCCAGCCAGCTTCGAACAAAGGAAGAGGAAACGGATGAAATTTCAGTATTACCAAACTGTAGTTGCAGGTAATCAATAAATTGTATAAGATCATCCTGGTAAGCGCGGATGGTATGAATTGAATAGCGCTTTTCATATTTAAGTGAATCCAGGAAAGGCTGAATAGTGAGCTCAGTTCGGTAGGGCATAAAATAGAATAGCTACAAAGCTAAAGAACTTTGCAGCTATCCTGATATCCTTAAAAAATTAATCCTCAAATTTTCCTGCCACCACCTGCTGTTTGTAAACAGCTTTCAACACTTCTCCCCTGCGCCTTACAGATGGCTTAATGAAAGCCTGACGTTCTCTTAGTTGAACCAGCACTTTAGCTTTTTCAAACTTCTTTTTGTACTTTTTAAGTGCCTTGTCTATATTTTCGCAATCTTTTGAATCTATTATCAACATGTTATATACTCCTTTGGTGAATTTAGAACGGCAAAGATAGAAGAAATATTCAAATTAAATACCGGGCATGAAAAAATATAGAATGTTAAAAGGAAATGCGAAATTAGCCGA
>CAXTDO010000970.1:0-2179 GCA_964242315.1 uncultured Flavihumibacter sp. | reverse complement strand
CGGTCAAATGGCTGTAACTCATTTTCAAATGCCTCTACTTTTTTCGACTTCCACAGCGAATTATGTAAGAACTCCGTTAGTAACGGCTTGTTATCTTTTATTTGCTGCAGTAGTAGGGGATCAATACGATTTCCTTTGGAAACTTTTAATTGAAGTTCTCCATCATTTAAAGAAATGTTTATACCATTGCGCTTTGCCAACTGCAACAGTTCAAAAGCCTTTGTCGCCACTTTACTTAAATTAAATGTTTATTATCTCTAATGTAGAATCGTCTTGCTCATTAGCAACTTCAGTTTCCCACTCCAGATAATTACTTAAATTGTTTATCGTAGAAAACTGAAACAACACCTTTATGGGTATTGATATCAGTAAACTTTTTTTAATGTGTGCCATGACCTGCATAGCCAGCAGCGAATGCCCGCCAAGAGCAAAGAAGTTGTCATGAATACCCACTTTTTCAATCCTTAAGAGCTGTTGCCATATGTCCGCCAGCTTTTGTTCCAGTTCGTTGCGTGGCGCCGCATACTGGTGGCTTAACAGTTCATTGATGTCAGGATCAGGAAATGCTTTTTTGTCTATTTTACCATTAGGCGATATGGGGAAGCTTTCCAGTTGCACCCATAGTGCAGGCACCATGTATTCGGGTAACTTGTCTTTTAAGTAATTGGTGATAGCCTCCTGGTCAAATGTGCCTTGGGGCACCACATACCCCACCAACCGCTGATTGCCGCTGTTATCCCTTTTCGCCAGTACAACTGCCCCTCTTACCTGCTTGTGTTGCTGCAATACGGTTTCTATTTCGCCCGGCTCTATCCGGTAGCCACGGATTTTTACTTGTTCGTCTATCCGGCCCAGGTATTCTATGTTCCCATCAGGTAGCCAACGGGCAATGTCGCCCGTTTTATACATCATGGTTCTCTTTTCCTTATCAAATGGATTAGGAATAAATCTTTCAGATGTCAATTCATCCCGGTTCAGGTAACCAGCAGCTACCTGTACCCCGCCAATGTACACTTCACCGGGAACACCTATAGGACATACTCTTCTGCAGGAGTTCAGTATGTATAGCTGCGTATTATCAATTGGCTTGCCAATGGAGGGTAAAGGATTTGAAATAGAAGTATCCGTAACAAGATAACTGCTCACCACATGGGTTTCCGTAGGGCCATACTGGTTTATGAGTTTGATATTGTTTTTATACAGCAATTCGTCAATATCGGCTGTCAGTTTTAATTGTTCACCGGCTACCAGTATTTCCTGTATGCTCAGCATACTCCTGTTTAACGTCCTTACATATTCCGCCAGGCTTTTTAAAAGAACATAAGGAGAATACAGATGAGTTAGCTGATATTCATCCATATCTTTCACCAGTTCTGCCATGTCTTTACGCCGCTCTTCCGTAATCAGATAGAGGGTGCTGCCAAAGCAAAGCGTGGAAAATATCTCCAGGAAGCTTGCGTCGAAGTTGAGGCTGGCAAATTGTAAAACACGCCGTTCTTTACTTTCAAATTGCCTCTCTTGCCACCGTAATAAATTCACCAGGTTGCTGCCCTGCATTTGTACGCCTTTTGGCGTACCGGTGGAGCCGGATGTATACAGAATATAAGCGAGGTGATGAGGCAGGACATCCGTTTGTAAACGGGTATCCGGCGAGGCGGCAATTTGAGACCAGTGATGATCTATCTCTATGATCTGCGCAGTTTTCGCAGCCAATTCCAATTTTGGTTTACTCTTGCTGCTGCTGATAATAATAGCAGCACTGGTATCTTCCAGCATATACCGGATTCGGGCTGCCGGGTATTCCGGATCAATAGGTACATACACAGCCCCTGCTTTTAAAATACCCATTACGCTAACAATCATTTGCAGCGACCGCTCCACACAGACGGGAACGAGCGTTTCCTCCTTTACTCCTTTTGAGCGTAGGTAGTGAGCGAGTTGATTGGCTTTCCTGTTCAGTTGATCGTAGGTTAGCGACCTGTCCTCAAACACCACCGCGGTAGCTTCCGGTGTTCGCTGTACCTGCTCCTCAAACAAATCCACTATCGTCCTGTCCTTCGGATAATCAACCGCTGTATCGTTAAACTCATGCAGCAACCGACGCTCTTCCGGCCCTGTCAGCAGGGGCAGCAATCCTATGCTTTGACCCGGATTGGCCAAGATGGAGGTAAGCAACTGC
>CAXTDO010000969.1:0-2194 GCA_964242315.1 uncultured Flavihumibacter sp. | reverse complement strand
CAAAGATACACTACTATATTTTTTTCAACTTGCTGTGTATCTTTGTGCCTCCCTGCCTCCGTGGTTCAAATCCATTGCATACCTCTTTTGGATGCAAGAGATTCATTCTGTAACTTTCGCGGATTAAACCAACAGCACATGATTCGAGCCATCCGCGAAGCTTATAACAGGGAGTTTACTGAAGAAAAATATCAGGCATATTTAAAAGGACTAAACAGCCATCACCCTGGAGATATTGAATTTCGCATTGCAGAAACGCCCGTTTTTGTGCCGAAAGATTTTACACAAAAAATGCTGGACGCCTGCGAAAGTATCATAGATGTAATCACCGATCCAAACTTTAAAGAACTTACTAAAAATTCTATCCCATCGTCAATAGATGTTCCGGGTGAAAATGATCATTCGCATTTTATTGCTTTTGATTTTGGTATTTGCGAAAACGATGAAGGATTACTGGAACCACAGCTTATTGAAATGCAGGGTTTCCCCACACTTTTCGCCTTTCAGGCATTTATGCCCGATATAGCACGGGACAATTTTAATATACCCGAAAATTTTGATTGTTATCTTGGCGGATATAATAAAGAAACTTATATCCAGTTGCTGAAGGATATTATTGTGGGTGATCACAAACCCGAAGAAGTAATATTGCTGGAAATATTTCCACATAAGCAAAAAACCAGGATAGATTTTTATTACACGCAGGACTACCTTAATGTTAAACCTGTATGTATTACAGAGCTGATCAGGGAAGGAGATAAGTTGTATTACATGAATGAGGACAAAAAAATCCTCATAAAAAGAATATACAACCGCATTATTTTTGATGACCTTCAACAACAAACGGAAGAAGTACAGGAGAAAGGGAAACTGATGTTTGAAAAGCTTGATGTTGAATGGGTGCCGCATCCTAATTGGTTTTACCGCATCAGCAAATACACCCTGCCATTTATTCACCATCAATACGTGCCTGCAACCTTCTTTCTTAGTGAGCTGGATCAGGTTCCTGCTGATCTCGAAAACTATGTATTAAAACCTTTGTTCTCCTTTGCCGGACAAGGGGTAGTCATCGACGTTAGCATAGACGATATCAATAAAATAAAGGATCCTGCTAACTGGATATTACAAAGAAAAGTAAAATATGCAGACGTTATTAAAACGCCTGACATTCCGGCTAAAGCGGAAATCCGTCTTTTTTATTTTTGGAAAGATGAATCGGCAAGACCGGTTCCTGTAAATAACCTCGGCCGTTTAAGCAAAGGGAAAATGATCGGCGTTCGTTATAATAAAGATAAAGAGTGGGTTGGCGGTACGTTGTGTTTCTTTGAGAAGTAAGGGTAGACATTGTTGGGAAATATCTTTAGTTAAAAGAATGCTGTTAAATATGCAAAATAGAGGAACGACCTGGCGAAGCTCATCCGCTTCACTGGTTTTTAGAAACCAGTGAAGCGGATGAGCTTCGCCAGGTCGTTCCCTTCTTTTTAAATTATACTCCGGCTTTGCGAATAAATAAGGACTGATAGCAGATTAAACTTTGATGAAACAATGAGCGAAATTTTCATACGAACCATTCTACCTGCGGACAATCCTGCGGTTGCAAATATAATACGTACATCACTTGCTGAATTTGGTGTTAACAAACCCGGCACCGTATACTTTGATGAATCAACCGATCACCTTTATGAACTGTTTCAAAAGAAGGGATCCATTTATTATATAGCAGAAAAAAGTAATGAACTGATCGGCGGCGCCGGTATATATCCCTCAGACGGCTTGCATGAAGATGTTTGCGAACTGGTAAAAATGTATCTTAAAAAAGAAGCCAGGGGTTTAGGCCTTGGAAAAGAACTTATAAACAAATGCATTGATTTTGCAATGTCATCCGGCTACAAAAAGATTTATCTGGAAACTTTTCCAGAACTGGCTCAGGCAGTAAACGTATACAAAAAATTCGGATTTACCTACCTTGATGACCCGATGGGAAACACCGGGCACTTTGGCTGTGATGTGTGGATGATAAAAGAACTTTAAAGCTCCATCCAGGAGCTTTAAAGTTATGATGATTATCAACTATAGTTTACCGCCTTTAAGGTCTTGAACCTGGGCATTTGAAAGATACACTTGAAACCCGATTTTTAAACTGAAACCTCCGCTATTAACATTATTCTCAAAACTTGTATGGCTGTATCCAGCC
>CAXTDO010000968.1:0-2194 GCA_964242315.1 uncultured Flavihumibacter sp. | reverse complement strand
GAGAATAAATACCCAGCCGGTCACGCTGGAGCCGGTAGATGAAGCAGGAATGGTTAATGTAACTATAGTATATAGGATTCGTTCAACCAATACAAGGCATAACCTGGTTTTTCCTTATTACATAAAAGAAGGAAACAATCTTAGCAAATGAGTGATAATTGCAATATACCTCATCCGCTTAAGCGCGAAGGAACCAATCAGGAAGAGCGGTTTCCTACGGCGCTTGATCCGGATTATGTGAAAGTAGATGAAAAAACGCTGGCTGACCTGGTAAAGGAGGCCGCAGAATTTTCACGGCTGATAAAATATTATAACGAAATTAATCCATACAATAACGACGGATTCTGGAACGAATTTTTTGAAGAAATATATGATTTCAACAGTAAGCAGGTTAAGTTTAAAGATGTTGCCGGGTTGAATGAAAAAAGCAACATTTCTCCTCACCTGGGATTATTTCTTGCATTTCTGCAGTTGTACCAATACCCTCAAAAAGAGATCAACAATATTACCAACAGGCATCTTAACTTCTACTATCATGATATTCTGAAAATTAAAGAATTGAAAGAAGTAGCCGACAAGGTGGTGGTGTTTTTTGAGTTAGACAAAAACTTCACTCAACAGATCATTCCTAAAAATACTTATCTGAAAGCCGGAAAAGATGGAACAGGCAAAGAGTTGTTTTATAAAACCATCGATGAACTGGTAATAAACAGAGGCAAGGTTGCAGAAATTAAAACCATCTTTACCCAAAGTGCCAACGGAGGAATAACAAATATTTTTGCAGCACCGGTGGCCAACTCATCTGATGGAAAAGGAGCGGTAATAAGAACCGTACCCGCCAGCTGGCCTGCATTCGGCAGTGTTGCTCAACCCCCTGCCATGATAGGGTTTGCTATTGCTTCGCCGATTTTAAATTTAAAAGAAGGCTTACGCACTATTGAGATAAATAGTGCCGGTATTGGAAAAATTCCGGCAGCATCAATTCTCATCAGCTATACTACTGTAAAAGGTTGGGCCACCTGCCTTACAACACAGATCAATACAGCAGATGCAGATAAAATCTTTATTACGCTTGGTGTAGCAGATGCACCCGTTACAAAATACCTGGAGAAGGTGCATCAACGGCAGTTTCCTGCTACACACCCGGTTCTGTTGGTTAACATAGTTATATCCGGCAATACACCTTATCAGGCAGATCATTTCAGCCAGCTTACCTTAAAGACCCTGAAGCTGCACGTAACGGTAGACAAGCTTAAAAATGTTCCGTTATACAACGATTTCGGTGTACTTGACAACAGCAAGCCATTCCTGCCTTTTGGTAATTTCCCCAAGAAGGGCGCTAATTTTTTTATAGGTGCACCGGATATTTTTAATACGTATTGCAGGAAATTTTCCCTGCACAATGAAGAGGGGGATTATATTTTGGTGTATAATGGTGATCAGTTCAGGATAACTTTTTTGCCATCTGATTCAACATCTAAGAGTAAGCCGGTAAAGCTGTATTTTCTTCAATCAGGCGCCTGGCAAAAGCCGGTCTCTAAAGGCATCCTTTATGAATTTAATGTATCCTTTTCCAACGATTATTTACCTGACCAGGTGTTAAACAGCGCTGCTACTGATGGATTTGTAAAGATCGTATTGGATACCGATGATTATTCTTTGGACAATTATGAAACACAGTTACTTCAATATGTTTCACACATAGGCAGTCCTCCTTCCAGGCCTCCGGTAAAACCCGTTTCTCCTCAGTTGGAGAACATTTATTTGCGCTATGAGTCGGAAGCATTCATTTCAATTAACTCGGATAAGGAACACCAGTTTTTTAAAGTGTACCCATTTGGCTATGCGGAGGTAACTAATAATAGCAATACATTTATCGATGACTGGTCATTATATACAGCAGGCCTGTTCATCGGGCTCAGGGATATGCCTCAGTATGCATTCATAGCACTTCATTTTCAAATGCACGAGGGAACCGGTGATACGGATATAGCACCTGTTCCGGTGGCCTGGCATTGTGTTTCTGATAACACCTACCTGTCTCTTGAAAAACAAATTATAAGAGATACTACTAATGGATTTACACAATCAGGCATCATTCAATTTTCTTTATCTCTTCAGGCAATCCATTCCAATACTTTACTGAATCCTGACTTAATCTGGTTAAGGGCGGCGATAGCTGGTGATTCGGCCG
>CAXTDO010000967.1:0-2194 GCA_964242315.1 uncultured Flavihumibacter sp. | reverse complement strand
ACAACCAGTCGGGTACTTTCATTGGAAGGTGCATTGTCTACCACAATTATTTCATTGGGAAAGCAACGTTGCTTTTTCAACCGTTCGAGGCAATTCTTCAAATGGGTACTTCTGTTGCGTGTGCATATTACTACAGACACATCCACCGTGTCGGGCAACGATTCAGGCATGTACTGTGAAAAGATCAGATCCATCTCACGGCCAAAAACTTCCTGATCCTCAAAGAAGGCCTTTTTATAATCTGAATGTACCAGCTTCTGGCGTTCAATATAATAGTTTACGGTTGGTTCAATAACATCGAATATTTTTTGAAACAGCGCTGCCTTCGTTGGCGCCTGATCTTTTTCAATAAATAATTGTCCTAATGGAATATCCCGCCACCAGAAAACACAATAATAACCTGCCGTAGCAATCTGAGAAAATCCTTCATGCACATGCAGGCGCTCCAACTGAACGTCCTGGGTGATGTACGGTGAGATACTTTTCATCAGATAGTGGCGGTTGTTTTAGATATTTGCAACTAGTGTTAAGTTAAATGTACATTGACTTATTACCTTTCAAGTTTTCGACCAGTTTTTTTAAACACAGAGGGCGCAGAGGAAGGAAACACAGAGAACACTGAGGCCCTCTGCGTCCTCTGTGTTTCCTTCCTCTGCGCCCTCTGTGTTTAAAAAAACTATCCAATGCGTAACATCATACTTAACTTAACACCAACTCTCCTTGTTTAAGTTTGAATGACAACTGCGGACGGATATACCCTTTCCATTTGCCATACCAGCCGGTATTTTCGCGGTAATCTTTCAAATCAAAATGAAGGCCTTCTTCAAAATAAAACAGTTCAAGAGCGGCATCCTTAAGAAATACAATGGAGAAATAGTAACTACCGTCATTCAGAAAATTACCGGGAATAGCACATTCACCTTCCAAAACCCCTTCCTTACAATCGTCATGAGAAGTTATAATGTCAAAGATACACTCGCCAGACATGGTAAATAATTGTAAGCCGGTAGTAAGGTTGATCAGGTTACTAAAATTATAAAAAGAAAACCTGACCCTGAAGGGAGTTCGTACATCCATTGCTTCTACAGGATCTTCCAGATCAGGAATCAGTTCAATGGAAAGCATTTTAATATAAGCGTTTCCGGGCGACTGTTCCTGCCGGCTCCACACCTGTTTGATAACTTTATTCTGGTAGGCGCTGAGATAATCATTTACCACGGATTGCGTTTCGCCGGTTGCACAAACGGTTCCCTTCTGCAACCATATAGCCTTATTACAAAGGTTGTTGATGGCATTCATACTATGGCTTACAAAGATGATGGTACGCCCTTTCTCGGTAGAAACCTCTTTCATTTTACCCAGACTTCTCTTCTGGAACTCAGCATCACCCACAGCAAGCACTTCGTCTACAATGAGAATATCGGGTTCAAGATGAGCAGCAACGGCAAAGGCCAGACGAACATACATTCCTGAAGAATATCGTTTAACCGGCGTATCTAAAAATTGCCCCACTCCGGAAAATTCAACAATCTCATCAAAGTTTCTTTTTATATCGGCCTTCTTCATTCCCAGCATATAACCGCTGATGTAAATGTTTTCCCTTCCGGATAATTCCCTGTCGAAACCGGTGCCCACTTCAAGCATGCTACTGATCTTGCCTCTGCCTCTTACTACTCCTTCAGTTGGCCTGATGATACGTGATAACACTTTAAGAAGTGTTGATTTACCCGCTCCGTTATGACCGATAATCCCCCATACTTCACCCCGGCTTATTTCAAAGCTTACATTTTTAAGCGACCAGATATAATTGTTATGAACCGCATCACCATTTAGATCATCATGTGTATTAAAAAATGAATTTTTCTTTTTAAGGATGCGCGTGTCCCACCAAAGTTTCATGTCCTGCTTGAGGGAGCCGGTGTCGAGCGTACCCAAACGGTACAGCTTCGATATTTTTTCTGCCTGGATAATCAGATCTGACATATGTTATATAATCAAAGTACGTCTATTAATTTATCACCCATCTTATTAAAAAAAAGCAGGCCTATACTGAGAATCAGCAGCATCATAGCGATGCTATACAGAAACTGCAATTCTGTAACATGCCCTCTCCCCAGGAGTGCCAGCCGGAATGCTTCAAATTGCGAAGAAAGCGGATTAGACATCACCAACAGCCTCAGCTTTGGCGTTACAG
>CAXTDO010000966.1:0-2197 GCA_964242315.1 uncultured Flavihumibacter sp. | reverse complement strand
TTTCCATCCCTTACGATAATTGCAAGGCCGCCTAATTTTCGAAATAACGTTTAAATCTATACGTTAAAACACCCCCCTTCTTTGTCCGATTTTACCGTGTTATTTACGGGGATTTCCCTGTTTGTAGCGAACCGCTTTCATTGGAAATTGCAGATGAATGTTTAATTAAGATAAAATTTTAATTATTCAATTCGCAATCACCAAAATCATTAAGCCAACCAAAATGGAACAGTTATTTAAATCGGTTCATTTTAAAGATATGGATACAGATATCGATATCATAAACAACCTTAAAACATCGGGCATAAACAAAAGAAAAGCAGAAGAAAAACTCTTCGACAGGTTTTCTTACTTCATCCGTTCAAAAGAGAATAAGTATTCATTATCAAGAGAGGATCTTTTTGATGCTTATTCAGACACCGTTCTGGCGGTTATCAATTCCATAGCCTTCGGCGGTTTTCAAAATCGCTCCTCTTTAAAAACTTTCGTATATGAAATATATCAAAACAAATGTATTGACAAGCTGAGGAAGAAATCAACTCACAAGTATGCTGTACACAAAACTGAAGCACTCAGTGAGATGCAAGCCTGTTTGTCGGATTCATCATTGTCTGTTGTTGAAAAAATGGTGAACCAATCAGATTTGGAATATATACATCAACAAATGATTTATCTGTCAAAAAATTGCCGGAATGCGCTTTTGTTGTCGCTGAATGGATATTCTGACAAGGAAATAGCGGTAATGATCAATTTCAAAACTGCAGATGTTGCTAAAACCTCCCGCCTGAGGTCTATCAAAAAGCTGCGTAAACTGGTTTCATGATTGTATTTCAAAAGAGAATATTCACCTCTCGTAAAATAAGATATACATTAACAATAATATTTTATAACTTTTTGGCGTAAAAATTAAACCAATAACAACTAAATTGTAAACATTATGGCAAAGCCTAGTTCTAAGTTCAAGATCCCTGATCACATTTATAGCAGTTTGATCCAGGATGGTGCTACGGAAATCACACCTGAAGTGGTTTCTCACAAGAATGCATTTTCCGGCAAAACTGAACATGAAATAGTAATCAGGGCAAAATTCAGTGATAGGGCGGATAGCATCGTGTCAGGATGCCCGCGTCCCTGTCCTTTTGTTGAAGAAGGAATGGCATAAAATTTATAAAGCTTTTAAAATGTGAGAACATTTCTTAAGGATTACCTTGAGCTCGTAGCTTATTTAATTTATACCATTCTTTTGTTTTTCAGCTTTAAAAAAAGCGGATTGTTACGGCATAAAGTTCTTTATTACTACTACCTGTTTGCAACGGCATTGTTATTGGAAGCTTCGGTTTTTTTTGAAATGGACAACAACTGGAATTACAATCTGCTTTTTTTATTGACAATTATAATTTTTAGCTGGTATTTTAAAAATTTGTTTCTTTATGATATTAGGAAAACCGTAGTAAATGTTTTCTTAGGAATAAATATTGCGGTTTTTATATATTATAATGTTCTTAGAGGGCAATTTTTCAATTCATATAATAATTATGTTTATTCAGTATCATTTATAACTATTGTTATATTTACACTGATGTATTTTCACCAGTTACTGCTTAACGTGAAAGAAGAAAGTATACTATTGGATTTAGATTTCTGGCTGATTTGCGGATACCTGTTATACTTTCTGGGGTCATTTTTTATCATTCTTTATTACAAGGATGCGCCATCATCGCAAAGGGGAAATATATGGGCTTCACAAAATATTATCCTGTTCTTAAGTGCTATCATAGCTTTAAAGGGATATTCGTATATAGCTAACAGGAAAAATAGTAATAATCTTGGATGAAAAACTGTTGATATGGATTACTGCGTTACTATTAATTCTTGCAATTGGAATAATAATGCTCGTGCTCGTTTATCAAAAGAAGCAATTGCAATTGGTAAATGAAAGAGAGCAGCTTAAAGTGGCGTTTGAAAAAGAAATCCTTGAAAGCCGGTTAGAGATCCAGGAACAGACGATGAAGAACATCTCCCAGGAACTTCACGACAATATCGGCCAGGTGATGGGCCTTATCAAGCTAAACATTAATTCCATAAACTTTAATGATACGGAAAAGTTACGCGAGAAGATAAAGAGCTCTTCCCTGCTTTTAAACCAGGCAATACAGGATATCAGGAATTTGTCAAAAAGCCTGCATACAGATATTGT
>CAXTDO010000965.1:1892-2206 GCA_964242315.1 uncultured Flavihumibacter sp. | reverse complement strand
CTACAATGCTGTTTAAAGACGAGGTGAAAAATCGTGACCTGAGGCTGAAACAAACCATACGTTCAGGAGATTATAAAAGGATCAGCAACGGACAACAAGTGCCTGCGCCGCCGGTTTTCTCTTACACATTTACAGGATACCAGCCAATTAAATGGACATTGGATGATGTTTATTTTGATGCCGGCGCTTTGAACACGAACTCGGTAGCCTTGTTCCGTTACGCGGAAGTATTATTAAATTATGCAGAAGCAAAAGCGGAGCTGGGCACTTTGACTGATGCCGACTGGGCGCGTACCGTGGGTACACTAAGAGCA
>CAXTDO010000965.1:0-1882 GCA_964242315.1 uncultured Flavihumibacter sp. | reverse complement strand
GCAAGAGGAGGTATTACGGCCGGCTTAACCACGAAACCAGTGACGGCTGACCCGTACCTGGTAGCGAACTACTTTCCGAATATTACAGACCCGACCATACTGGAAGTCAGGAGGGAACGGGGTATCGAGTTAAGTCTGGAAGGATTACGTTTCCCGGATATCCTGAGGTGGAAAAGAGGCGAATTGATGGAAAAAGAGTGGAACGGGTTTTATGTTCCTGCACTAAATACACCGATGGATTTAAATGAGGACGGTATTTTGGATGTTGCATTTTACCAGGGTACACGTCCTTCGCCAACCGTAAGCGGGGTAACATATGTGGATGTTTCACCTAAAATTGGCAATGCCGTAAATTCACAATTATTAAAGAACGGTACGTCAGGTGAGCTGATATGGATGAATGAAATTCCGAGGAAATGGACCGACAAAAATTATTACTATCCCATCCCGTTGAACGATTTGCAGCGCAATCCAAATTTGAAACAAAATACAGGCTGGAATTAAGATGCATAGCACAAAATTATAAAGAAATGAATTTTCGAATCCGGATGGCTGCAGCGTTGCTTTTCCTTACCGCAGTTAGCACAAACGCGCAGAAAATCACCATCGGCACCTTTAATCTTCGTTATGACAACCCAAAAGATACAGGCAATTTGTGGGTAGACAGGGCGCCCATAGTATCCAACCTGATTCGCTTCCACGATTTTGATTTACTCGGGATCCAGGAAGGGTTGAAAAATCAACTGGACGATATAGCTACCGCCTTGCCGGAGTATGCCCACTACGGTAAAGGCCGGGACGATGGAAAAGATGCCGGTGAACATTCTGCGATCTTTTACAAAAAGGATCGTTTCACCGTATTAAAAAGCGGTGATTTCTGGTTGTCCGAAACGCCGGATAAACCTGGTAAAGGGTGGGATGAGACCTGTTGCAACAGCATTTGCTCCTGGGTTTATCTGCAGGATAAGAAAACAAAAAAGCGATTTTATACATTCAATGTACATTTCGACCACCAGGGAGTAGTGGCCCGCCGGGAAAGCAGCAAGCTGATTCTTGCAAAGATTACCGAAATTGCCGGGCAGGCTCCGGTCCTTTTTACGGGAGATCTTAATGGTGGAAAAGAGAGCGAATGGTACCAGACATTGGCAACATCGGGTTTGCTAACAGATGTATTCACCAAGGTCAAGTTTCCGTACGCCAACAATTCATCGATGAATGGTTTCAGAACACCACGTGGCAAAACAGTGATTGACCATATCTTCATGACAAAACAGTTTACAGCGAGTAGGTGGGGAATATTAACAGACAGCTATTTTGGCAAATATCCTTCAGATCATTTTCCTGTTTTAGGGGTAGTTGAACTCCGATAAGAAAACTGACAAAAATGAGCGATACAGATGGCATCCTTACTTCCGCTGAACGCGATGCTTTAATAATGGAAGTAGCTTTGCTGGCCCAGGCAGACTACAGCGCTGTCCGGACCATCATTCCTCCCAAGCATGTGATCAATATCTCGCTGAGCACTGTCCCGGCCAACTATGCCTTTAACATTATTCGCTATTGCGAGAACTCTGCCTGGATAGAAAAGCCCGCATTGATTATTACCTTGCTCAAGCGCTGGGATCAGCAAACCACTTTTGCGCAGGCTATCAACAGGATTGAAAAAAGCGAGCCTCCTAAATTTCACATTGGCGGAAGATTATGGAATTCCTTTGGCCTTGCGGTAACACTGCCGTTTGTAAACCGGAAGGAAACGCGCCGCGCGCTGGAGGCTTTTCTTTCCCGGCTGGAGCCAGGTCTCTACCCGCGTGCCATACGCGTACTTATAGTCAAGGGTCCGGCCCGCAGCGGCAAGAGCTTTACGTATGATTACATTCGCTAC
>CAXTDO010000964.1:0-2211 GCA_964242315.1 uncultured Flavihumibacter sp. | reverse complement strand
AAACCATCCGCTTCCATATTCCAGCACGTAGAGCCTTCCGTCAGGACCCAGCTCAATATCTTCAGGAGCAGAAAATCTGGTATGTTCCATAAACGGCTCCATCTTGTCAAAGTCGCCATTAGGCAGCAAGGTCACAGGTTTTATCCAGCCTCTTATCCATTCGTACATAAAGAATTTGCCTTTATAATAATCAGGATACCTTGTTTCTTTAGGATACATGTCAGGGTAATAAACCGGTCCTGCCATGGCTGTTCTGCCGCCACTGCCCATGTCTGGAAAGTCAGGAGAAGCGTCATAAGGATACCAGATAAATGCAGGGGATACCGGCGGCAGGTTTTTCAAACCGGTATTGTTACGGGAATTATTCATCGGTTTATCCGGATCGAATGCTGGTCCGGACATACCTTTTTCATAATCGTATTCATGGTAGGGATAGTTGTTACCTACAAAAAGCGGCCAGCCAAAATAGCCTGCTTTCCTGGCCTGGTTTACCTCATCGTAACCTTTTGGTCCCCTGGAACTCATGCTGTCTTTTGCAGCATCCGGTCCTACTTCACCCCAATATAAATATCCGTTTTTTTGATCCACCGAAATACGGTATGGATTCCTGTCTCCCATTACATAGATTTCCGGCCTTGCCTGTGTGGAATTTTTAGGGAACAAATTACCATCAGGAATTTTATATGTACCATCATCTTTAACTTTTATACGCATAATCTTTCCCCTCAGGTCATTGGGATTACCGGCAGACCGGCGTGCATCATACTGAATATGCCCGGGCCTGTCATCTAATGGTGCAAAGCCATGGCTGCCGAACGGCTGGTTTGGTTCATCAAAAGGTGTGGAGTTATCTCCTGCCGAAACAAAAAGCGTTCTATCAGGACCAAAAGCTATTGACCCTCCCGTATGACAGCATATCTCACGCTGCGAATAGAACTGAAGTATGATCTTCTCGGATTTATTATCAATAGAATCATTCTTCAATTCAAAACGTGACAAACGATTTACGGAAGTGTCAATGGGGCTGTACATGACATACACCCAATGATTTTTTTCAAAGTCTGGGTCGGCTTTGATACCAAGCAATCCTTCTTCCGCATTCACATTTTTATTTACAACGGTTTTAAAGTACACGTCCAGAAAGCCCGCCCGCTTCACCTGTTTCGAGTCGTTCTTGTATAATAAAATTTCACCACGGCGCTGACTGATCAGCACATCAAGGTTTGGCAGCACGCTGATCTCTGTTGGTTCGTAAAAGCCACCCTGTGCTAATACGGTTTTAGTAAACCTGTCTTCATCGGGCGGGTACTGACTGGTAGCCTTGCTGTATTGAATTTTATCATTGTCACCTATTGCATACCGGATGCCGCCAAGCACATGTTTAAGATACAGTGGATCGGCATAACTCGAATCAGTATGCCCGAACTCCGTGTAAAACGCCCTGCCGCCATCAAAAGAATGATACCAGGCCATCGGGTGATTGTTGTTCATCTTGCCGCCTTCATAGCTTTTTTCATCGATGCTGATCAGCACATGCAGATTGGAATCCATCTTTTTATAATTGTACCATTCATCGGTTCTGATCCATTTGGCAGGAAGGTGTTTGGTAGCATTATTATCTTTATCAAGAACATTTAGTGTAGCCTGTTGAATTTTCGGGTGACTTTCAAAATAGCCTCCCACAAGCCGGCCATACCAATGCCAGTCATATTCGGCATCGGCCGCGGCATGAATTCCCATAAAACCGCCACCTCCCTGGATGTATCTTTCCAGGGCAACCTCCTGTTGAATATTGAATAAGTTACCCGTTGTGTTCAGGAACACCACAGCAGCGTAGTTTTGAAGAATAGAGTCTGTGAACATGGCATCGTTCTCGGTGGTGTCTACGTCGAAGCCATTTTCAGCCCCGAGCTTTTGAATGGCTACGGTGCCCACGGGAATTGAAGAATGATGAAAGCCCACCGTCTTTTTAAACAGCAACACGCGTGGTTTTCCTTCCCGTTTGCTACTGCAACCGGAAACTATCGCTAACAATATTAAGATGGATAAGCAGCAGGTCAGATTATTTTTCATATGAGGTCCAGGTATGAGGTATGGGGTATGAGGTGTACATTATTATGGCTAACAAATATTTGTAAATTTATAGTAAAGAAGTTAAATAATTCATTATTAACTTCAGCTTTTAATACATCAAGCGCAAACCTCATACCC
>CAXTDO010000963.1:0-2217 GCA_964242315.1 uncultured Flavihumibacter sp. | reverse complement strand
GTCCAGCTTTTTGCCGGTAATTTAAATGCACTGAGATCATTCAAAGAAATAGTAACAAAACCATCCTGCATCGTTTGAGCACAGATGCTTTGAACATCCAACAGCAGTAATAATGTAAAGAATCCAACAACCTTAAAATTAACCATGCTACATTTAATTAACATTGCCACATCTGATTGATGCAAAACTTTGTACAAAGTAACAATTATACCGCAATTATCTCTACGCGTTGAAATTATATATGCATTCAGCCTGCCGTATGAATAAGTACTACGCCGAAAGACGGAAAAATTCATACAATCACTTCCGTAAGTTTATCTTTGCATCATGCATTATGTATCAGTAGAAGGATTGGGCAAGTCTTACGGTGTCAAACCTTTGTTTAAAAACATTTCATTTCATATTGAAGAAGGCGACAAAATTGCCCTTGTTGCTAAAAACGGTTCCGGCAAATCCACGCTTCTTAAAATTCTGGCCGGTAAAGAAACTGCAGAATCCGGAAAGGTGTGGATTCATAAAGACGTTACCATCGCCTTATTTGAACAAGACCCGGTTTTTGAAGAAGAAAAATCAGTGCTGGACAATATCTTTCATCATGAGCACCCGATCATCAATGCCATTAAAAACTATGAGCTGATTGGAGAAGAAGGTGATATAGATAAAGTTACCGATGCGATTGTTCAGATGGATGAATTAAATGCATGGGATTTTGACACCAAAGTAAAGCAGATCCTTGGCAAATTAAACATTCACCAGCTTCAGCAACCGGCAGGCACTCTTTCAGGCGGAGAAAGAAAAAGGGTAGCGCTGGCCAAAACCCTTATTGATATTGGTTTTGAGCACAAGCATGTGCTGCTTATTATGGATGAACCAACCAACCATTTAGATGTAGAAATGGTAGAATGGCTGGAACATTATTTAAGCCAGGAAAAAGTAACCTTGCTGATGGTAACCCACGACCGGTATTTTCTTGATGCCGTTAGCGAAGAGATCTGGGAACTGGATCAGGATTATCTTTATGTATACAAGGGCGACTACGAAAACTTCATGGAGAAGAAAGCGGCCCGCATGGAAAGTGAAACTGCTTCTATTGATAAAGCAAAAAACTTATACAGGAAAGAACTGGAGTGGATGCGCAAGCAACCCAAGGCCCGCACCACAAAATCAAAAAGCAGGATCGATTCATTTTACCAGGTAGAAGCCGTTGCCAAGCAGAAATTAGATACACAGCAACTGGAACTGAATGTAAAGATGAGCCGGCTTGGCGGAAAAATAATTGAACTCAAAAAAGTGTATAAACGATATGATGATAAAATTATCATGAAAGCGTTTGACTACACATTCAAAAAAGGTGACCGTATTGGCGTGATAGGCAAAAATGGCGTAGGCAAATCAAGCTTCCTCCATATCCTTCAGGGTGAAGAACAACCTGATAGTGGCAAAGTAAACATCGGTGAAACGGTAATATTCGGCAACTATGCACAGCAAGGGCTGGAGATAAAGGAAGATAAAAGAGTGATAGAATATGTAAAAGATATCGCGGAACACTTCCCACTTGCAGATGGCAGCTCTTTAAGCGCAGCGCAGTTTCTGAATCTGTTTTTGTTTCCGCCTGAACAGCAATACACTTACATCTCCAAACTTAGTGGTGGCGAAAAAAGAAGATTGCATTTGCTTTCCATATTGTTCCGCAATCCCAATTTTTTAATTCTTGATGAACCTACGAATGATCTGGACCTGCAGACACTCGGTGTGCTGGAAAATTTCTTAAGCGAATACCAGGGTTGCATTATCATCGTATCGCACGACAGGTATTTTATGGACAGGCTGGTGGATCATTTGTTTGTATTTGAAGGAGCAGGTGTAATAAGAGACTACCCGGGTAATTATTCTTTATACAGGATCTGGATGAAAGAACAGGAAAAAGCTACCCCAGGAAGTTTAACCGCTTCTTCGAAAGTAGAGGAAAGCAATTATACCTCCGTACATGTAACGAAGCCGGTATCAAATAGTGAAGTAAAAAAACTTTCCTACAAAGAAAAGCGTGAGTTTGAATTATTGGAGAAAGAGATGGAAGAACTGGGTAAAGAAAAAATTGTTATCACTGAAAAGATGAATAGCGCTGCAACATCCTTTGAAGAATTACAGCGATTGTCTAAAAGGATCGGTGAAATTGATGCGCTTCTTGACACGAAAGAGTTGCGATGGCTCGACCTT
>CAXTDO010000962.1:1972-2221 GCA_964242315.1 uncultured Flavihumibacter sp. | reverse complement strand
AGTGCTTCGCATCTTAATTGATCGTCCCCTCCTTTTCAAGGAGGGGAACCGTTACACATTACATTCAGCATCTTAATTAAATGACATTGCTCCTTCGGGGTTTATACCTCATACCTGACACCTAATTCTACTTCACCTCCAGCTCAAACATACTGTCATCTTCCATAAATCCTTCCAGTTCGTCGCCTACAACGCATTCTCCCACACCGGCAGGGGTACCGGTAAAAACCAGGTCACCGATATTTACAG
>CAXTDO010000962.1:0-1962 GCA_964242315.1 uncultured Flavihumibacter sp. | reverse complement strand
TATTTACAGAGAAATAGTTAGAAATATATGATACGATATTATCAAAATTATTGATCATCAGTGCTGATGATCCCTGTTGAACCAGTTCTTTGTTTTTGTATAAACAAAAATTGATATCCTTTTTATTTTTGATGTTAGGCAATGTTACCCATTTGCCGATAACAGCGGAGTTATCCCATGATTTTGCTTTTTCCCATGGCAACCCTTTTTCTTTTAATTCTTTCTGAATATCCCGGGCAGTAAAATCGATTCCTACGGTTATGGCGTCATAATATTTGTTGGCAAACCGTTCCTGGATGTATTTGCCATTTTTTGAAATGCGCAGCACCAGTTCGCATTCATAATGCAGTTCATTGGTAAATTCCGGGTAGTAGAATGGAGTATGCGATTGTAATAAAGCACTTTTCGGTTTCATAAAGATGATCGGTTCATCCGGCACTTCATTACCAAGTTCCTGGGCATGAGCTACATAGTTACGGCCTACGCAAAATATCTTCATATTCAAATAATTTTTTGATGAAAATCATGTTTGCAAACAGGACCTGAAAAGGACTTTGCTTACATGTTTGTTGAATATATAAAATATCATTTAGATATTTATGCTAAAATAAAGATTCAAACCCAAATATCACTCACTGAACTTTAAATTATTGAATTGGTTCATGGTAACAGCAATGCCACTCTGAACGAAGTTTTCTATCAATTCCAAACATTTTGAAATTTTTAATTGAACAACCGGCAACTCCTTTTCGCTCCATTTACCCAAAACATATTCCACCTGTCTGCCTTTCGGAAAATCATTACTGATGCCAAACCTTAATTTGGCATATGCATTTGTGCCAAGATCTTCTTCTATACTTTTTAACCCATTATGTCCTCCGGAACTGCTGGCAGCGCGAACTCTCAGCCTTTCCAATGACAATGCAAGGTCATCTACAATCACAAGAAGATTTTCTACGGGTATGTTTCCTTTGTCTAACCAGTATTTAACCGCCTTTCCGCTGGCATTCATAAAAGTGGCGGGTTTGATGCAGAGGATGCTTTTACCCTTCCATTTTATCTCTGCTATGTCTGCCAGACGGCCGGGTTGAAAAGATGCTGCATGTTTTTGAGTGAATGCGTCCAGTATTTCAAATCCTATATTATGCCTGGTGCCTTTATAGTCGGGACCAATATTTCCTAATCCGGCTATTAAGAATTTATTCATGGATCTGAGATGGACTTTGCTGAATTAGAACTAAGCAACGGAACGAAGCTGATATTAAAAGAGCCCGGTTTGTTAACCGGGCTCTTAAAAAGAAGTGCACAATTATTTTTTAGCTGCAGGGGCGGCCGGTTTAGCGGCAGCGGCTGGCTTAGCGGCGGCGGCAGCGGCGGCTTTTGGCGCAGCGGCTGGTTTGGCAGCAGCAGTTTTATCTGTAGTAGCTTCCTCTTGTTTTAGCTGGCGGGTTAACACCACAGAAGCAATAGGAATACGTGGAGAATTCAGAATTTCATAGTTTGCTTCCACCACATCCTGCACTCTCACATTGCCGTTTAATTCCAGGGTGGAAATATCGTGTTCGATTCTTTCTTTCAGATATTTTGGAAAGGTTTTCACTTTCAAAGATTTCATCTTCGTAAGCAACTTTCCACCACCTTTCACACCTACGGGAACACCGGTAAGTTTCAAAGGTAAGGTTGCAATCACTTTTTTGTCTTCCACCAGCTCCAGGAGGTCAATATGAAGTAATTCATCTGTAACCTTATCGAACTGCAGGTCTTTTAAGATGCAGGTATAGCTTTTACCATCTACTTTTACTTCTGTTAACTGAAACTCAGGTGTGTAAACCAGTGTTTTAAAAGCTGATGCAGGAGCGGAAAAATTTACTTCCGCGGCACCCCCGTAAATTACACCTGGCACTTTGTCCTCAGAGCGAAGCTGGCGGGTGGCTTGTTTGCCATGTTCGGTCCTGAGTTGTC
>CAXTDO010000961.1:0-2228 GCA_964242315.1 uncultured Flavihumibacter sp. | reverse complement strand
TCTGCATGGTCAGCGCATCTACGGGATCCTGTATCCAGGTTTCCTCCGCGTCTACCAGCACTCCTACGTTGTTTTCAGCAGCGCTGATAATGATTTTTTCCATACGCCGGGTTACACGTTCCCATTCTGCCTTTTCTTCATTGTTCAAATCGGTTGTTGCCACCTTTCCTTCTACTCCGGAATGCGGAGCTGCCGAGCTGTGCAGTTTTTCCAGTAAGCCGAATCTTGCGAAGCCGGTTACCTTGATGCTCATAAAAGGAATGTTAGGCTGCGTAGCTGCAAATTGTATTACTTTAATAAATTCATCACAAGCATGATCGAAACTTGCTTCACCTTCTTTTCCTTCCACTCCGTAATCTAATATTATCTGTACGTTGAATGCTTCCAGTGTATCTGCAACCCGGGCGGTTTGTTCCAGAGTTTCGCCACCAACAAACTGGCCGAATAATGTATTTCGAATAAGCCCGTTTACCGGGAGACCTATATTTATTGCCCATGGCGTGATACGCGTTCCCAGCTTCACCAGCAGGGGATGGCCCATAGAAGAAAAAAGAAACTTAGCTTTTCGCAAAGCAGCGTTGCTTTTGTAGGCGAAGGCGTATTCGGTGTTGTCGAAGGAGATCTCAGGTATGGGGTATGGGGTATGGGGTATGAGGTTAGCCACAGTGTATCTTTATGTTATGAAGATTAAATATAAAGTTTAATCTGTATTGTTTTTAATTAAGTGATCTTTTTGCCTCATACCCCATACCCCATACCCCATACCTCAAACCCCATACCTGCTCAATGCAATGGCCGCTTCTTGATCATGCCGCCCCTGGTATCCTTTACACTGCTCATTACCACAAAAGCGAAAGGATCTATTTTTTCTATTTCTGAATTCAGTCGCGACACCTCAAGGCGGGTAATGACGGTATAAACAATATCAATTTCAGAATCTGTTTCACCTCTTTTACCATAGCCCCGGCGGCCTTTGTACACGGTAACGCCCCTGCCCATCACGTCAACGATCATCTGTCTGATATCAACATGTTTTGGCGAAATGATCGTTACGGCCGTGTACTCTTCAATTCCTTCGATGATAAAATCAAGTGTCTTTGACGCGGAGAGATAAGTGATAACAGAATACAAAGCGATCTCAACATTCAGAATGTAAGCGGCTACAGAGAATATGAGAATGTTAAAAACAAGTACTACATCACCTATTGTTATGCCCAGCTTACGGCTCAGGGAAATGGCCAGAACTTCTGTGCCATCAATTACACCACCGCCTCTTACCGAAAGACCAATGCCTGCGCCCAGGAAAAAGCCGCCGAATACAGCCACTAACAACTTATCATGGGTCATGATAGGGAAGGGTATAAAAGCCACTACCAGAGCCAACCCGGTGATACCTATGGCAGTTTTTACAGCAAAGTCCTTACTGATGATCCGGAAGCCTATTATTACAAAGGGAAGATTTATAATAACTAATAGATAATAAATAGGGATCTTGGTTATTTCTGCAATCAACAATGAAATACCTGTTGCACCACCGTCGATAAAATCGTTGGGCAATAAAAAACTTTCCAGTCCGAACGCTGCTGAGAAAACACCTGCGGTAATGAACAAAAAGTTCTTTATGTTTCTAAGAAATGATACGCGCAGCAACCTGTAAGCCTTTGCCTGTTCATAAGTAGAAAGCGGCTCCCCTCCCGGCTTGGTTAGTTTTCTATTATTTGGAAATGCTGTAGCAATAATATCGTTTAATAAGCCTCTCATAAGCTGATTTAATGGAAAATACTGAAAATCGAGAAAAGTACAATGCTTTTATTCAGGTATGAGGTATGGGGTATGAGGTTTAACACCCATATAAATATTTGCCTGATATTAAAATTCTTGTTCTCTTTGCCAGCTAAATATTAATTTCACATACCTCACACCTCATACCTGATACCCCATACCCGATTCATGCAAGCTGCTACAATTATATTTCCACACCAGTTATTCAAACAACATCCAGCCGTATTAAAGCAAAGGGATGTATACGTTGTAGAAGAAGAACTGTTTTTTAACCAGTATCACTTTCATCGCCAAAAATTGATATTACACAGAGCTTCGATGAAAATGTATCAACGTTTTTTGGAAGACCAGCAAATAGAAGTGCATTATATCGAAGCAACAGATCCGCTTTGCGCCATAACTAAATTGATAGGATGGCTTGCCGGCAAAGGTGTTCAGGAGATACA
>CAXTDO010000960.1:0-2235 GCA_964242315.1 uncultured Flavihumibacter sp. | reverse complement strand
GTTGCTTATTGCTCCTCCAAAGCTTGTTCTGGCCGTGTAATTCTTTAAAAAATCTATCTCCGGGAAAGCTTTGCCGTTCATTCTGTAAGAGCGGCTCCGGTTATTATTAGTTAATGTTTCATCAGCCTTAGCGTTACCCCAGTCTCCCAATTCATCTGCCGGACCAGCAAAGGCGCCTGCATAATTACCGGCTATATCATATAAAGGAAGGAAGGGTAGCTGGTTGTAAGCCTGCTGCACGGGTCCGAAGTTGCCGTTTGATGGCGACTGCGGGTTGTCTTTATAATAAATGTTCAGGTTTTCACCCACGCGTATATTATCCCTGATTTTAAAAGTAGTGTTTACCCGTGTATTGTATCTTTTAAGGTAGGTATTTTCAAGGGTGCCCTGATGGTCAAGGTATCCGAAAGAAACCAGGTAACTCGATTTGTCGGTACCTCCGCTTGCGGAAACAGACTGATTCATCATTAAGGCGTTATGAAAAATTGCATCATATACGTCACCGCCCTGGCCCGTTTTATTTACCTGGGAGATGATATAATTTTTAGAGCGGTTGGCAGGATCAAAAGCATAGAGCGATGGGTTTACAGCTGCGCTGCCTGCATTAGCCGCTCCCCTTCCGTTAGGGCCCCGCCAAAAATAGTCTGCCAGCTTGCCTCCTATAAATAAACTGGAAGAAGGATTGATGGTAGCCATCACGTCGGCATATTGCTGTGCACTCAGCGTATTCAGTTCAGAGCCTTTGTGAGGTATCTGGAAATTATAATAAGAATCGTAAGATACGGAAGGTGCGCCTGATTTACCCTTCCTGGTAGTGATAATGATTACCCCGTTTGATCCGCGGGCACCATAAATGGAGGCCGCACCGGCATCTTTCAGCACTTGTATGGATTCTACATCATTGGCAGGAACATCATTGATGTCGCCCTGAACGCCGTCAATTAAAACGAGGGGAGTATTGCTGAAGCCGGTAATGCCCCTGATGAAAATAAGGCTGGGTGCGCCCGGAGAACCATTATTGGTTACATCCACACCTGAAGCCTGGCCCTGCAAAGCCTGCATTGCCGAAGAGGAAGGGGCTGATTTAAGCGCCCTAACGTCTACTACTGCAACAGAACCAACAATATCTTTCTTCCTTTGCGCAGTGTAACCGGTTACTATTACTTCTTCCAGTCCGGCAGACTGGCCGGCGGCAAGCTCCACGGTAAGCGTGGAACGGCCCGCTATTTTAACCAACTGGTCAGTAAACCCGATGGAATTTACGAGAAGGGAACTGTTTTTTTGCGGTACTGTTATGGAGAAGTTCCCTTGAGCATCGGTTACCGTTCCATTGTTGGTTCCGCTTATAGTAACACTGGCTCCTGCGACAGGTAAATTATCAGGACCAATAACTTTTCCGGATACCCTGGCGGTTTGAGCAACCACTGATGTCTGACAAAGTGCAATCAGAACGATCACTATTAGTAGAAGTTTCTTCCTCATAAGCTATAGTCGTTTTGTTAAGAGAGGTTCGAGTGACGCAGTTAGCCACTTTCTAAAATATAAACTTACCAAAAAAAAGCAGGATATAATGTTCTGCTTTTATCAATTTATGTTATGAAATTAACAAGGTTGGGTAAAAACACCTTTCGAACCACTAAAAGCACTACAAGGTAATGCATAGCCTATTGTTCCTTACTTTTGAAAATGGTACCGAAGTATGTTTCAACTATATGCATCTTTGCAGCTTTTTTATTAATTGCTAATTCCTGCAACCTCTCTCTGAATGAGAACAAGAATAATCAATTGCCCGATGGAACCGGCGAAGGCTATGTACTTGCCAAAAAATATTGCGCTACCTGCCACAGCTTTGTTCCTGCCGCTATGCTGGATAAAGCCACATGGAGCAACAGGGTATTGCCTGGCATGGCGCCACACATTGGAATAGGTGTATTTGGTGAAACAGAATATATCAATAACCCCAATTACGGGTCAGGGGTTATTTCATTCGAAAACTGGATGAAGATAGTCGGGTACTATACAGGCAACGCTCCTGCAGCCCTTCATGCAGCAGTGCATCCGGCCAAGGTGGTGAAAGACTGGAGTATCTTCAAGATGAAAAAACCGGCAGGTCATCTGTACACAGAGGCGAAGACAATGCTTGTAAGCTTCGACACTTTAACCAGGATGCTTTACACAAGCGATGGCAATACAAAATTGATATAAAGTTGGAACAAACAGATGAAGGTAAAAAAA
>CAXTDO010000959.1:0-2238 GCA_964242315.1 uncultured Flavihumibacter sp. | reverse complement strand
GGCACCCGTGGCTTTTTTGGCCAGCAGTTTTTTTATTGGCATACCCGTGTTTTTTGATACGGTGATTTTTTTAATGATGCCTTTGGCGAAAGCAATGTCTTTAAGGATCGGTAAAAATTATTTGTTGCTGGTGCTTTCTATAATTGCAGGTGCCGTAATGGCCAACTCATTGGTACCGCCTGCACCCGGACCTTTGTTCCTGGTAAGCGCTATGCAAATACCGATCGGCATGATGATAGTAGCCGGCATTATCCTCGGCATCATAACGAGTGCGTCAGGTTACCTGTTTGCCTTATGGGCCAACCGAAAATGGACCGTACCATTAAGAGACTCTCTGGATGCACGTATTGAAGACATTAAAATAAATTCCGATAAGGAAGCATCCCAGCTTCCAGGTCTTGGCTTTTCGCTGTTGCCTGTTTTAATTCCGCTTGTCTTTATTTGCGCCGATACCTTTGTCAGTTCTTATACCGCCGCAAACGGAACTAAAGGATATTCATCTTTTCAAAATACCATGATCAGCATCGTACATTTTCTGGGAGATAAAAATACCGCTTTAATTATAGCAGGAATCGTAGCGTTAAGGCTGGTAGTAGAGTATAAGAAAAACAGCGCAGAGAGTATGACAAGCTTTGTGCAGGCTGCTTTAATGAGCGGCGGCGCAATTGTTTTGATAACAGCCGCCGGCGGTGCTTTCGGAGGCATTTTGCAGCAAACCGGCATCAGCGCCCGTATCACAGAAATGACCAAAGAGTACCAGATGGCACTGATTCCCATGGCATTCATCATAGCCGCTATCATACGAACAGCGCAAGGCTCTGCTACGGTGGCATTGATCACTACCTCCGGCATCCTGGCCGGTATGGCTAACAGCGGGCACCTGCAATACCATCATCTTTATTTAGGACTTGCTATCGGTTGTGGGTCTAAGCTAGTGCCCTGGATGAATGATGCCGGTTTCTGGATCGTATGTAAAATGAGCAATCTGACTGAAAAAGAAGCCATGAAAACCTTTTCTCCTATGAATGTTGTGATGGGGGTTACCGGACTTATTGTAATTCTGATAGCCGCAAAAATTTTTCCGCTGATCTGACAGGTATAAACGATAGCTTGATTTCCTAACTTCTAATAAAATTTGTAAAATGGGAACAATTCAACAAGACAAAGATGACCTTAAAAAGATGGAGAGAAGGCGCTTTGTGAAAACACTGGCAACAGGTTCGGTTGGCGCAGCGGTGCTGGCAGGTAGCGCTGGCATTTGCTCTTACGGAGCTGCGCCAAATAAGGATGTACAGGCGCCAAAGAAAAAGCTGCTTATGAAAGTGGGATGTCAGTCTGGAGGTACTACAAAAGAAAACCTGGAATTCAAAGCGAGGCATGGCGTATTCAATCTTGATGGCGGTGCACCGAAAGAAATTAAAGGGGTAGGGTGGGATCTTCAGGACTCGCTCGCTAAAAAAGAAGCCTGTGAAAAATACGGTATCAGCCTGGATGCTTACCACCTTCCTATGACTTCTGTAGGTATCGACGAGGTGAGTGTTCCTAACGTGATGCTGGGCAAAAGTCCGGAACGTGACCGGGAAATAGAAATGATGCAACAGATGATTACCGTAGCAGCGAAGACCGGTGTGCATTGTTTAAATTATAATACCATCATACTACCCATTTTACGTAACGGACAAACCATCGATCCCAAGCGTGGCAATGCCTCTTATGCCACCTGGAACTATGCAGAAGCCATCAAGAAAAATGAGCCCAAAACAATAGCAGGTGACGTTTCTATCGACATGATGTTTGAGCGCATTACCTATCTTCTCGACAGGCTGTTACCCGTTGCGGAGGAATATAAAGTGCGGCTGGCTAATCATATTGCAGATCCGCCAACACATGCAGGCTATCGCGGCATCACAAGGTGGAATAGTCCGGATGTTTTTGCAGGCATTAAACGCTTCGCGCAGCTTTATAAGAGTCCCTATCATGGATTCAATCTCTGTCTGGGCTCCACTGCCGAAGGCTTAAAAAATCCAAAGACCGAGATACTCCCAATCGTTAAATGGGTAGGAGAGCGCAAACAAATCTTCAACATCCACCTGAGAAACATCAAAGGCGGCTGGGACAATTTCCAGGAAGTATATCCGGATAACGGCGATATGGATTTTTACCAGGTGCTGAAAGCGTTGCGCGATGTAGATTACCCATACCTGGTGATGCCCGATCACGTACCGCATCATCCTGCAC
>CAXTDO010000958.1:0-2240 GCA_964242315.1 uncultured Flavihumibacter sp. | reverse complement strand
CCCCGAGCCATTCCCATAACTCTTTATTCAGTTGTTTTGCGATCTCCTGATGCTGCGGGCTTCGTATCAGGTTATTGACTTCGTAGGGGTCTTTTTGTATGTCGAATAACTGGTTAATGTCCCAGACGCCTTGAGTACGGATAAATTTATACTGATCTGTACGTACAGCGTATTGGGTAGGTGTTTGCGGAAATGCGTTTTCCCAGTAGTATTCATAAAAAATCCGGTCGCGCCAGGCAGGTAGCTGCCCTTTTAGTAAAGGCAAAAAAGATTTACCCTGCATCTGCGCGGGCTTCTGAATGCCGGCCATCTCTAAAACAGTAGGCGCTATGTCAATGTTGAGCACCATTTGCTTAACTACAGTACGAGGTGCAATCACCTCGGGACAACGGGCTAAAAGGGGAACCCTCATAGATTCTTCGTAAGCCTGTCTTTTGTCTATCAGTCCATGTTCGCCGAATGCAAAGCCGTTATCGCCCATATAAATAACGAGCGTTTCTTTATCCAGCCCATTGTCTTTTAAATAAGATAGTACCCGGCCGATACTGTTGTCAACACCCAGGAGTACTTCAAGATATCGTTGATAGAATTCATCAAAGCTGATAGAGCCATTATACATGTGATCCACACCATGCCAACTGTATCGCTGGGCACGCACCCAGTTTGGAATGTCTTTGTTGTTGAAGGTATATTTACTTGTATCAGCCTGCGTGCCCCTGGTGTACTTTTTACTGTCAGGCCCTGCCGTGGTGTACATGGATACAGGGTATGGAAAAGATAAATTCTTGTAATGGTCAACATCACGCTTTGCAGGTGCTTCTCTTTCATGAACCGCCTTATGCGACAGGTAAAGAAAGAATGGCTTGTTTTTATCTCTTTTTTTCAGCCAGTCTAGTGATAGATCGGTAAGGAGGTCGGTGATATAAGCGCTGTCTTTGTACTGAACATGCTTTCCGTTGATGTTGAGAAGTGGATTGTAATAAACGCCCTGTCCCCTGAAGCTTACCCAGTAGTTGAAGCCCGGACGCGGCGCATCCGTTTCACCGCCCATATGCCACTTTCCGAGGAAGGCCGTTTGATAGCCGGCCTTTTGCAGGTATTGAGGAAAATAGATCATGCTGGGAGGCGCCGGTGACTGGTTATCCACTACTGTGTGCGTATGCGCATATTGTCCGGTTAATATGGAGGCGCGACTTGGCGAACATAATGATGTGGTAACAAATGCATTCGCAAGGTGTGCGCCTTCGTGTGCAAGACGGTCCATGTTAGGTGTTTCCAGGCCGGGAACCTTGCCGGTAAAGCCCATGAAATCGTAACGATGGTCATCGGCAAGGATGAAGATAACGTTGCGGGGTCTTATACCGGGGATTTTGTTGTAGGAGACAGGCTTCGATTGCGCATAGAGGTTGCTGTAAGTTACAACAGCCATCAGTAATATAAACAGCTTTTTCTTATTGTTCATTTTAAGCATTAATTATTAGTTCAATTCTAAGTGTTTTTTTAACCACATCATTGTCTGAACTGTGATTTATTGATTTCATGAAGAATATGGAACAGCTCATAGTTCTCATTAAATCAATAATCACAGTTCAGACAATGATGCGGTTAAAAACCTATTTAGACGCTTCAACGTCCCTCACACACCGGAAACCCAGATTATTAGAGCCGCTGCTTACTTCACCCTTGCCACGGCTTCCAGGCCTGTAACGGATGCAATATTGATCGCTGCAGAGAAAGGAACCACCACGCTGCACCCGTTTCACCAAACCCGGTTCCTCCGGATCATAACTGTCTGCCGGGCCTTCAGGATTATCAACAGGGCTTTTACCATAATAATCCGGTCTGTAAAAATCACTGCACCATTCCCACACATTACCATCCATATCATACAAACCATAAGCATTTGGCGGAAACGATTTTACGGGTGCTATACCAATAAATCCATCTTCACCCGTATTTTTATCAGGAAAACCACCCTGAAAAATATTCGCCATCCATTTGCCTCCCGGTTTCAATTCATTGCCCCAATAATATTTTTGTCCGGGTTTGTTGCCCTGTGCCGCGAATTCCCATTCGGCTTCTGTTGGCAACCTCTTTCCAGCCCAGTTGGCATAAGCCAGCGCATCCTCATAGCAAACGTGTATTACAGGATAATTTTCTAGTGATTTTATGTCGCTCTGCGGCCCCAGCGGATGATGCCAGCTCGCGCCGGGAACATATTTCCACCATTCCAACGAATC
>CAXTDO010000957.1:0-2253 GCA_964242315.1 uncultured Flavihumibacter sp. | reverse complement strand
GGCCAGTGGGATGGTTTTCAACGAATAAATACGGAAACAAAAGCCGGTGGTATCATCGGAATTTTCAGGCATGGCGCATTAGAAAAGCAACGACTTATAACGGTTAAATACATCGATCCCGGTAAAATCTACGTTGTAAAAGATATGAATGGCTTTATGGTGGCAACAGCTTCCGGGGCAGAATTGGAAAAGTCAGGATTTGCAGTAGCGTTGTCAAAATTTTACGATGGCGCCTTATACGAAGTAAGCAGGCAATAGAACTATTTTACGCTAATGGTAAGTTAAATGTAAATAACATGATACATCTCATCTGTTCGACCAGTTTTTTTAACCGCAGAGAGCACGGAGGAGGAAACACAGAGGGCTCAGAGAAAGCCTCTGAGCCCTCTGTGTTTCCTCCTCCGTGCTCTCTGCGGTTAAAAAAAACTTACAATCCAATGCGTAACATCATACTTTA
The DNA here is from genome assembly GCA_964242315.1 of uncultured Flavihumibacter sp. GTDB lineage: Bacteria > Bacteroidota > Bacteroidia > Chitinophagales > Chitinophagaceae > JADCRZ01. Next base: position 1,796 of record CAXTDO010000957.1, on the reverse strand, counting down.
ATTAACTTGAATACCGGATTACCAGGATCTTAATCTGCAAAAATACTTTCTTCATTATGAAAGGGTGCCTGCTGTGGGGTTTCATTTTCCCATTCCAGGATAGCGTCATTCGGCACTACACGTACAGGAATATCCCAGGTCTTTAAATTTTCACTGTAAGGCACATTGGATTGAGACGAATAACAGGAAATGATAGACCATAATGGCCTGGACGAAAGATTTGCATCGGAGCGGTGTAAAATATTAGTGTGAAAAAAAATTGCGTCTCCGGCTTCCAGTTCTATGTCCACCAGTTCCATTACTTGCAAACTGTTGTTGAGCACTTCCCGGTCAGCTCCAGGATGCGATCCCTCAAAATCATGATTTACCCTTCCTAATTTATGAGAGCCTTTTATCAACTGAGAACACCCGTTATGTTTGTTCATGTCAGTTAACGTAACCATTGCATTCATTAGTTGATCCGGGAATAGAAAGTTATTCTTATACCAGTAGCAATAATCCTGGTGCCATTGCCATACACCGCCTACGTAAGGCTCTTTTTTCAATAAATTCGATTTAATATGACAGACAGGAGAATCGCCATCCAAAAGTTGTGCAACTGCTTTTACCATCTTTTCACTTCGCGACAAATACCCGAACACATCATTTGGTAAGTTATACCAATAGAAATGCTTTTGTGTATTACCTGTTCTGTTTGCCTCCGGCATATTATTGCTCCTCATTGCTTCGTCGTTAGCCGATTCATATAATTTTTTAACCTCCCGCTTGTTGCAAAATTCCTTGACGATAAGATAGCCATCTTTGTAAAACAGTTTGATTTGCTCAGGTGAAAGATCAAAGTGCGACATAGCAATAGTTTTATATTTTATAAAATGATACTGCTAAACTAATTTAGTAATTCATCAAACGCTGGCTTAAAAGTATTAAAAAATGATACTTTTGTAACATTCTATATAATTTATCATGCAATTTAAACCGGCATTAGAGTACCTGGCAAAAGGGACTGAAGAGAGTTTTGTGGTAAGGAAATTCGAATACAGTTATTATCCAACTCCATGGCACTTTCATCCCGAATATGAACTGGTATTAGTTACCGAAAGTTTTGGTAAAAGATTTATCGGGGACAACATTTCAAATTTCAAACCTGGTAATCTTGTCTTACTGGGTTCCCATCTTCCACATCTTTATCGTAATGATGCCCGTTATTATGATCCGGCATCGAAATTAAAAGCGAAGTCTGTCGTGGTTCATTTTTTAGAAACGTCATTTGGACAAGAATTTTTTCAATTACCGGAAGCAGCAAACATAAAGCAACTTTTGGCGAAGAGCGTCCAGGGTATTGAAATCATCGGTCGTACTAATGATGTAGTTTCAAAAAAATTATACGAATTATCAGAAGTAACTGGGTTTTCGAGGTGTTTGAAATTATTTGAAATTTTGCATACCATATCTGTCTCAAAGAAATATGAGTTTATTTCCAACAACGGTGTAACAGGTACTAACGAGAAGGAATCTATTAGAATGAATAATGTTCTTGATTTTCTGATCAAAAACTTTTCCTGTAATATTACCCGTGCGCAAGCTGCTAAAGTTTCAAACATGTCAGAAAATGCATTCTCCCGTTATTTTAGTGAAAGAACAAGGAAGACATTTGCAAGTTATCTAAACGAGCTCAGGCTCAGCCATGCAGCTAAATTGCTAATTGAAAAAAATGATTCAATAGTGGATGTATGTTATGAATGTGGCTTTAATAATCTGTCAAATTTTAACAGGTATTTTAAATTGAAGTACCATAC
>CAXTDO010000956.1:0-2270 GCA_964242315.1 uncultured Flavihumibacter sp. | reverse complement strand
CAAAAGGTGATGAACCTTATTCATTCCATGGATAGCGCCGGGCAAGATAATTCTCGATTAACCGGGGAGATCAACAGATGCCTTGATACAATAAGTAATCCGGAACATCAGGTTAACAGCTTTTTTTCAAAATCGAACACGAATGTGTTAAATGCAATTTATGACTATTACGAAATGACAAAAAAAATGATAGATTCAAAGGATGCTGAACAACAATTGGGAAAATTGCAAAATGAATTGGACAAATGCCAAAGGAAACTTACTGAAACGGAACGTAACCTGGCCATGTATAAAAACGTGAACATTTCTAACTGATCAAAAGATATCTGAAATAGCAATAGTAACTCCAAATTAAAAATTTCAACTTTTCACTGATTGTAATTCAACAGGAATCGTATATGAGCAAGAAAACAGGTATTTCAGATGGGTGAATATGTAGCGACTTCCCACTTAGCGGTTTGATTTATACCTGCCAATGTGGTTGGATTGATTTGGGGCAGGCCAGACCGGATGGGGCAGGCAAACTTTGGAAAAATATATTGGAGGAATGTGGAACAGCAAGTAAAGATGGTAAAGGGTTTTTGATTACATATGGTCAAACAGCTCATAATATTACTGTTTACTCAAAACAATTTTACGTACCATATGAGTATCCGGGCAGAATTAGTTTAAATTAATACTCGTGTCATTACGAGGGTTTCCCGTTTTACGGGGCAGGCATTGCTATTCCGTGGCAATCCCCACGAAATACGGGGAGATTGCTTCGTTGGGCCAGAACCCAATCTCACAATGACTAAAAATTAATCTAATGTAACTTTGTTCTGATACTTAGAATAAATACATATTCCTTTCTGTAGCCGTTTCATATTGCACTATTACTTATGTAGTCATCGAAATACTAAATCCTTCGGCTCGATAAAAACTGTTTACATAAGAAGTTATTAATTCAAAACTACCCCCTGAAGGTAATCTTATTTTTCGCCTGATGCTACCCTGGTAAATTTAGCATTGGCAAAATTCCGGTGTAAGCCAATTACACAAAGTAGATGAGCAAAACATTTTTTAACAGCAAACAATGTTGGACTGAACCCTAAGCTCAATGATAAAACATAAAATAAACTTTTGTCAACGAATTTGTTCATCCATCTTCATTGTACAAGCACCCATGCAGCCCATTTGCCGGGCTGCTGCCTGTACTTGTTTTTCATCACTGTTTGTGCATGGTAAAATGCATCGCTGATGGTTTGCTTGGCAAACAGATTTTTATAAAACCCTTCCATAAATTCCGCTGTTGCCAGGTCAGGCACCTTCCAAAGGCTCATCACCAGGTTATTTACACCGGCCATTTTGAAAGCTCTTTGCAAGCCATATACCCCTTCATTGCCTTCTATATCGCCCAGGCCGGTTTCGCAGGCAGACAATACCACCAGTTTGGTGTTAGGTAAATACAGATTGGATACCTCATAAGCCGTCAATATGCCGTCGTCTATTCCTTCAACCGGCCTGTTGTTTTTCCAGGCAGTATTGGCCCCGGCAAAAAGGAGTCCTGAACGCATCAGCGGATCATCAGATAACTTAAAAGCTTTACCCCTATCAAAGCTCATTTGATCTTTATTGTCTTGTTTGGGATCGGGGAAGAAGAATCCATGGGTAGCAATATGTAGTACAGCCGGAGAAGCCTTACCGTCTAAAGCTTTAATACTTTCTTCTGTTGCGTTGATGCCGGAGTGAGTCGTAATATTTGTTTTATAGTTACCTGCTAATGATGTAATTCCCGTTATCTCTTTTTTTGTACCGGGCAAATCATTCCAACTGCCTCTTCGTGCAAGATCATCCGGCAGTGAACGGTTGATCAATTTTTCTTTATGGTAAGAGAGGGCTACCCCTTTAAGCAAAGTGGTATCTGTATTATAATTGATACCTCCGTATAGTTGTATCTTATCAGAGGCAGTAATAGATGAACGTGGCAGATCAGCCACAGAAGCAGTAGTAGCCAATTGTACCAGCTTAAACCGGTCGCTTAACACTTCTTTGCTATTTACAGGTAAGGCAGCAAAAGCTATTCTGTGCAGCAGGCCTGAAGGAGCAAAATAGATGGTTTTAATGCCTGTCAGCTCTTTCTCTAATGGTTTCCATATCAAATCATAAACTGATTTATTGGTAACATGGTTATTATCTCCCCCTGTACCTCTTAAAGCATACAATTCCTTGACGTCATCATTGGTTGTATTAGTACCGGTAGACGATAATAAATCAGTTAGTTGCTTTTC
>CAXTDO010000955.1:1136-2282 GCA_964242315.1 uncultured Flavihumibacter sp. | reverse complement strand
GAATACAAATACTATAAGAAATGATTTCATAACAATGATGGATGTTAATATTTCTAAAGTACAGCTATTAATTATTTTATTTGCAACTAAAAAATATACTCGTTACATTTAGAAGTACGATTTTGCTGTTCCGCCGTATTGCTGATTATATCTCCATCCTGCCCTATTGTTTTGGTCGTTTTAATGCTTAATACATACGATAACAAAATAAAAGGATAAAGCTATGCCTGAAAATAATGGAGTTCAATCCCCACCGGTTATGCCTGACGGTGCCGCTGAAAAAGCTGATACAGGAGCTGAAAAAGGCGCTCCTCCCCAGGGCCAGGTAAAAATAGAAGATGCGTTGCATAATGCCTTCATGCTTGGCTGGCAGATAGCAGAATTAAAAAGCAGGATCCTTATTGCTCTTTATGAAACCAATGATTCCAGTCTTCGCCTTGCAAGCATCTGGCGGGCTATTTTTAATAAAATTGCCGTGCTTCAGATAAAAATATTTCCAAAATGTGCTACCGGTTCAACACTTTACGACCCACCCACACAAGAAAGCTTACCTTACCTATACCCGCCTCTGCCTGATTATGCAAACGTAGGGATACCTGAAAAAAACATCGATGGTTCAGTGAATCTCACTGATTTTAAATTGTACGAGGTAACAAGGCGGGCTATTAACTGCCTTACGCTGTTATACGTAAAAGAGGAAGACAGTTTGATCCCCGACATGATAAAAAAATATAAAAGCCTGCTGGTAACTTCCATTCTTGACGCCGCAGAACGTCCCGGAGAAGGAGGTGGTGATGCTATTGCGCTACCGGGTGTTCCGGAAGCCCCGCCGGTAAACAGGTTACAGGAAGCAACGGAGATCTTAACGGAAAGAACCGACAAGTTTTTAGAAGCATGGGACGGATATTTACGTGAGAACTTTTATACCGGAGGCCAGATTCCTGATAATGATTCGGAACTTGCAGCTTATGAAGCCGGTCGTGCTATGAGCATGCTTTCCTGGGGGATAACGGTTGCTACAGTGAAGCTTCAACACGAGGTAAAAGATCAGGCAACTGACCTTACTGAAAAGTTGATTGATGCGTGGAAATATACTTTCAGGGATGCTATCGTTATCCGGATTCAGCATCAGATCAGTGCCATAAG
>CAXTDO010000955.1:0-1126 GCA_964242315.1 uncultured Flavihumibacter sp. | reverse complement strand
GAAAAAACAGGTGTTAAACGGCCGGATGAGGAATCAATCCTTATTGCTCCTAACCCTGAGCTCCCCAGTCAAACCATACGTGCCATAAAATTAAGTCTCGAATACTGGCATCGAACCGTAAAGTGGATCTCCATCCCGGAAAACAGGAATAAATTACGCAGGAACGAATCATCCGGCTCTGTCGACTGGAACAAGCCAATGAGATCAGCACTGATTCAACAGGCAAATATCTGGCAAACACTGATCGTGGGGCAACAAAATCTTCGAGCCTTCAACATGGAAAGTGTTACCCATAAATTGATGCAGAATCTAACGGATGAAATACAAAAAAATCTACAGTCCGACTTTAAAGGAGGTCTGAATCAGGCGCAGCAGGTAATGAAAGACATGACAAAAGAAGCAAAAGAAGCATTAAAAACTGTTGGAAGTGCCGCCACCACAGGCATTGAAGCGCTGTTCAGTTCTTTCAAATTTATTTTATGGCCCCTGGCGGGTATTGTGCTCATTTGCGTGGTGCTTTTTGTTATAAGTTTAAACTCCGAATCGCTTAGGAGTATATTTGAAGGCGCTTCCGGATCTACCGGACTGGTAGGAGTTGTATACGCTTACTTTGGCTATTCAAAAGTCAAAAAACAAAAAGACAGCGAAAAAGAAAAAATTCAAAACAACCAGGAAACCGCCAATTCCAAAGTGGAAGAGCAGTCTAACAAAGGCGCTGCAGTGACTGCCAACACCAATCATAACGACAGCAATTTTCTAACACGAATGGAGGGAGCAGCACAGGAGACAGGGAAGGTAATCATGGATGCCTTTGAAAGGGGATATAAACAGATCCGAATTGAATTATCCGGTTTGAACCAGAGCACGGCAGTATCGTATCCTCTTGTTGAGTTCTTTATAATGTCTTTTACATTAAAGAGTGATGAAGAATTTTTAACGGAGATTATCTGGAGTGGAAAAGAGCGTGGAGAAGAAATAAAAAGAGTATTAAGTGCAGCCTTTGGCCCGCTTGCAGTTTTTATAACGCCTGCTGTGGGTAAGAGCGTATGATGGAGGTGACTATTAGCCGTTGAGTTTTTTTTAACCACGGAGGAAAAGCCAAGGTAGCACGGAGGTCCACGGAGAA
>CAXTDO010000954.1:0-2298 GCA_964242315.1 uncultured Flavihumibacter sp. | reverse complement strand
GAGGAGGTTCCTCCGTGCTACCTCGGCTTTTCCTCCGTGGTTAAAAGAAACAGTGATTACTTACCTAACAACGCTGATGCCTTCTTCACCACATTATCCACCGTAAAACCAAAAACCTTATACAATTCCTCCGCAGGAGCCGATTCACCAAAACCATGCATCCCGATGATATCTCCCTCGTCTGTAACGTATTTATGCCAGCCCAAGACCGATCCTGCTTCCACGGCTAAACGCTTTTTAATGTGTTTGGGAAATACCTGTTCTTTATATGCTGCGTCCTGTTTTTCAAAAAGTTCCCACGACGGGAAACTCACTACCCTAGCAGCTAGGCCCTGTTCCTGCAGTGTCGTCTGTGCCTGTACGATCAACTGTACGTCCGAACCTGTCGCCATCAGGATGATCTCCGGTTCTTTTTCACTGTCGGATAAAATATAAGCACCTTTTGCTAAACCCGAGGCATTGGCATATTTATCCTGATCAATAATGGGTATGTTCTGACGGGTAAAAACCAGTACCACCGGGCCGTCCTTATGCTCCAGCGCCGCCTTTATCGCCTGCGCAGATTCATTTGCATCGGCAGGGCGAATTACCATGTTGTTAGGAATAGACCGTAAAGAAATTAACTGCTCAACAGGCTGGTGCGTAGTACCATCTTCACCCAGACCAATACTATCATGAGTATAGATAAAGATCGGGCGTATCTTCATAATTGCCGCCAGCCTGATAGGTGGACGCATATATTCAGAGAAGATCAGGAAGGTGGCTCCGTATGGAATGATGCCTTTTGTGAGCGCCATACCATTAAGCGCTGCTCCCATAGCGTGTTCACGTATACCAAAATGGAAGTTCCTGCCGTCTCTGTTTTCGGTAGTAAAAGACGAATACTGTTTCAGATTCGTTTCGGTAGAAGGCGCCAGGTCGGCTGCGCCGCCGATTAATGAAGGCAAGCTGCCGGCAATTGCATTTAATACTTTGCCCAGGGCCTGGCGTGTAGCCATCTTACCATCTTTACCATCGGATGCTTTGAACACAGGCAGTTTGGTATCCCAGCCTTTTGGTAAATCTCCGGTAGCAGCCAGATCGTACTCAGCTGCCAGTTCAGGGAACTTCTCTTTGTACTGGGCATATAATTCGTTCCATTTCTTTTCAAGACCAACACCCTTTTCCCCGGCTGCGTTATAATACTTCAGCACTTCGTCAGGAACAACAAATGATTGTTCCGGATCAAAGCCAAAAAATTGTTTTACCAGTTTTATTTCATCGGGTCCCAGTGGAGAACCATGCGCACCTGCGGTATTTACTTTATTAGGACTGCCGAATGCGATCTGCGTGCGTATCTTTATCAGTGAAGGGCGGCTTGTTTCCATTTTAGCATTTCTCACAGCGTTTGAGATGGCTATCAGGTCGTTGCCGTCGTCTACCGACTGTACATGCCAGTTATATGCTTCAAAGCGTTTGGCCACGTCTTCATTAAAGGTAACATCCGTATCGCCTTCGATGGAGATATGGTTATCATCATAAATATAAATCAGGTTACCTAACTGAAGATGCCCGGCCAGTGAAGCGGCTTCTGAGGTTACTCCTTCCATCATGTCACCATCGCTGCAGATTGCATAGATCTTGTAATCAAATAATTCAAATCCGGGTTTGTTAAATCGTGCCGCCAGATGTTTTTGAGCGATGGCAAAGCCTACGCCGTTAGCAAAGCCTTGTCCCAGCGGGCCTGTTGTAACATCTACACCATCCAGCAGGCCATATTCCGGATGTCCGGCTGTTTTACTGTTCAGTTGCCTGAAGTTTTTAATATCGTCCAGGGTAAGGTCGTAGCCGGTAAGATAGAGAAAGCTGTATTGCAACATACAGGCATGTCCGGCAGATAAAACAAACCGGTCGCGGTTGGGCCACTGTGCATTCTTTGGATTGTAATGCATGAACTGGGTCCATAAAACATGTCCTACCGGCGCCAGTGCCATAGGAGTTCCCGGATGTCCTGAATTAGCTTTCTGCACTGCATCGGCAGATAAAATTCTAACGGTATCTATCGCCTGCTGTTCGATATTTATAGTAGTTGATTCCATAGTTGAATATTAAATTGAATGCGAACTTAATTAATTATTAATGATTAATTATTAATGATTAGTTGTTAGTGGTTAATTGTTAGTTGTTATTGACAAGATACTGTGCGATTAAACAATGACTTAATTGAACAAGTGCATGTATAAGGAAAGCATTAATCATTTATAATTAATGCGAATCAAGGGTTAAAAAATAAGATACAAAAAAGCGGCAGTAATTCTT
>CAXTDO010000953.1:0-2302 GCA_964242315.1 uncultured Flavihumibacter sp. | reverse complement strand
TATGGATTTTAGGATGCAGCGTGTTCAGAAAGTGTCTTATTATTTCAGATCTGTAAGAGCTTAGAAAGTCAAAATATTTACCAGGCTTTGGAGCTTGTGTAAAAATATACATCCGGTTTTCGCTCATTTCAGATAAGCAATCGGAAGGAAGTAAATATTTTCTTTTCTTTAAAAAGTTCTTTATCCAAATAAGATTGTTATCAATCGATGTAGATAAAGGTATTAACCCGGAATAAAAGCGCATGCTTTTTTCTCTTCTTAAAATTGGCCCAACGTGGATTTTTACCCAACCAATAGTGATATGCGGACATTCATTGATCCTGCTAAAAAGGTATCCGTGTGCCCAAACGAAAAGTTTATTAGCCAAACCTGTTCGGGGAAGCTTTGACATCGAAATCATATTTCCGACTTTTTGAACTGCATAAACGTTTGCAAGATAAGTCTTGAGAATATTCCGTGGATTGAAAACACAAACTTATTATTAACGGAAGCTATCTCATAAATGAAAGATGAATTTTAGTAAAATCATATCATACAATAGTTCGGAAGTTATTAAGCGGCCATACTGCCAATGTTTAGGCACTTATTGAATAGCCTTTTTATTTTATTAGAAGTCATGTCCAGCTCTAAGTTTGCAAAAATAGTTTCTGCCATATATTTATTGAGGCAATAGGTTTTAGCACTGCGCATGGAAAAAGGTGTTTCTTGCTTTTCTTCTTTTGGCAGTTTTGCCCACCATTGCCATTTAATTATCGACACACTGAACAAAGCCATGTTCCAATGATTATATAACTTCTCTTCACTTCTTGCCTGACAGTGTTCCAAGCCCGTATAGGTCTTGGCATCCCGTATCAAAAATTCTATCTGGAAACGTAAGCGGTAATAAGTCAGTATTTTTCCCCCTTCCATCTCCACATCTGTACTGATTAATACTTCATAGCCCTTCCTGTCCTTATGCGCTGCATAAACCGCCTTCACTTTACGCTTTAGCAGCACGCTATATACAACTGCTTCATAGGCCACCATCTCCTCCTCTTCATAGCATACTTTCCACACCCGCCTGTCGATGTTCTGTAGATCTACCTTACCGCTGAACTGCTTAGGCCGACCTTTGCCCCCTTTCTGTTTTCCGTTATACACATATTTTAAATTGGCGTCCCGGCGCCCTTTGCTCACTACTACAAAACCTTCCTTTATTACCGCATCTATAAAGCTTTTCTTCATGAAAAATCCATCCGCCACCATCACTTTAGTGTATGACTGAATTGTTTCTTTTCGCTCTGTAACCAGAGCAGCATACTGCACTACCCGGTTGTCTGTTTCTGCTGCCTGATCCTCCTTTGCCAATGCCTTTGTCTGCGCTGCTTCCAAATGATAAGCTGTACCATCTTGCACATCAATGATGGCTAATACAGTTGCTTCCAGTCCTTTTTCTGACCGTTGCTGCGTCCCGTTCCAAAACCAGCCCAATCCAGGCGTCTCTTTACCCGCTTTGGCAATAAAAGTCGGATCAATGGCCAGCACACATTCCTTCTTTTTCAAACCCTGGTATAACCCATCATACAATTTTTCAAAAGGTAGTTTTTTACTGAACTGATCCCGGATCGCTTTTTCACAATAGCCGCCATAGCGTGCCAGATTTAAAAAATTATACCGTACCGGCAGCATCAGCCACCGTTCTAAAAGCCAGATAAAAAACTTCTGTTGAGGCTTGGTGATACCTGTAACTTGTTGTATTGTTGTGCCTACAAAGTTTACCGCTTTGTGCAGGGCAGTGGATATGGTTAGTTGCATAACTTATCGCTGCCTTTTTTATTCCCTTTTTTCCTAATACTTCTCTAAATTTTCCTTCCGAACTATTGATCTATAATACTGTTTGAATAATCCTCATACACTTTCATTAAGAAAGGAAAGGCAACATTTATTTCAAGCCTGTTTATGTATTCAAGCTGTGTTTTAATTTCTCTATCTGCTTCGTTTTTTGGATTAGTAAGTTTGTTGTAATACTTAACTAATGATTTTAATTCTGATAGGACAATCTCTAATTCATCAATAGTTGAAGTCGGATACTTTTCTTTAAACTTTGTGTAAACATCTCCTTTGTTTGGTATCTCTTTATTTTTAAGAGTTAAATAATCTCGAATGAATTCGGAAACACGGGTTTTGTTTAGTGTTTCATCCTTTGCATTACGCTCAATTACTTCCCAATAGCTTTTGTAAATTTTATCTTGGTTTGTCCTCGAAAGACCCATTAAAATATAGTTCCTAATCAAGTCGGCTTGTGATAATTCAAGTCCCGTTG
>CAXTDO010000952.1:0-2311 GCA_964242315.1 uncultured Flavihumibacter sp. | reverse complement strand
AGACGCAAAACTATCAAAACATTATGTTTCATAATTAAATTGTCACTACACTAGTTTTAAACTCCTTTAATTTTATAATTAAAAGATACACCATGGGACAATCACTAGTAAGAAATTATCTCCATATAATTTTTAGTACAAAAAATCGACAGCCATTAGTACTTTCCTGCTGTGAAAATGAACTACATAAGTATATTGGAGGTATCTGCAATAGTCTTGATTGCGATCCTATTAAAGTTGGCGGGCACAATGATCATGTACACATCCTTAGCAAGCTTTCAAAGAAAATAGCCCTCATGAAATTTATGGAAGAGGTGAAATCTAATTCTTCAAAATGGATGAAAACAATAGACATATCTTTAAAAAATTTCTACGGGCAGGATGGATATGGAGCATTTTCAATCAATCCTTCGGAGCTTGATACAGTAATTAAATATATTGACAACCAGCATGAACATCATAAGAAAATAACATTTCAGGCAGAGTACCTCGCGTTTTTGAAGAAGTATAAAGTAGAGTATGATGAAAGATATTTGTGGGATTAATGTAATCAAGATAGACTAATCATAAAATTTCTACCCGCCCCCCCGAAAGAAATATCCCAAACTTCCTTGCAAAAACATATAATGCCCTACCTTCAACCTTTCCAGCACAGGATAATAAATGGTATTATAGATGAGTAATCATTCAATAATTCATCACCTAAAAAAGTTACTATGAAAGTTCTTGGATTTGTTTTGATTATAGTCGGGATCATTATGATTATGATAAAGGGATTTAATGTGCCCGTTAAAAAGAACGTAGTGAACGTTGGCCCAATTGAAATAAGTAAAAATGAGAACAGGTGGATAGGATGGCCTACTTACGCAGGAGGACTGATGGCTGTAGTAGGAGTGTTTCTGATTATAACAGATAAGAAACGTTAGAAAAACTGCCGGCTTATCGTGACAACTTTAAGTCTGGCCATTTTTCTTTTGCTCTTTGGCCCAGGTATCCCGTAATGTTACGGTTCTGTTGAAAACCAGTTTTTCTTCGTTCGAATCCCTGTCTAAACAAAAGTAACCTTTACGAAGAAACTGGTATCGCTCATCAAAGCTCGATTTCAATAACGCAGGTTCGGCATAAGCCGTCTTCACTATGTTCAAAGAATCTTCGTTGATATAGTCCATAAATTCACCTTCCGCTGTGGACAGGTCATCTACCTTAAACAAACGATCATACTCCCTCACCTCGCAGGTAACGGCATGAGCAACGCTTACCCAATGCAATGTAGCCTGCACCTTTAATCCTGAATTATCTTTCCCACTTTTAGATTCAGGAAGATAACTGCAATGAACAGCCGTAATATTTCCGTCGGCATCCTTTACCACATCCTCATACTTGATGATATAAGCGCTTTTCAAACGAACAGCCTGACCCGGCGCAAGACGAAAATATTTTTTTGGAGGATGTTCCATAAAATCTTCCTGCTCAATATAAATTTCCCGGCTGAAAGGCAGTTCGCGTGACTTTGTATTTTCATCTTCGGGATTTTCTTCTCCTACCATCATCTCAACACTATCTTCCGGGTAATTGGTAATGATAACTTTTAACGGATCAAAAACAACCAGCCTGCGAAGCGCTATGCGGTTAAGATGTTCCCTTATACAATATTCTAACAAGGATACATCTATCAGGTTATCTCTTTTAGCAACCCCTATTTTGTCTGCGAACAACCGGATACTTTCAGGTGTGTACCCTCTGCGGCGCAGTCCCGAGATCGTTGGCATCCGCGGATCATCCCAGCCGGTAACATGCTTTTCATTTACCAGTTGCAATAATTTTCGCTTACTCATTACCGTATAAGTAAGATTTAGCCGTGCCATTTCATATTGACGTGATGGAAAAATCTCCAGCTTTTCTATGAACCAGTTGTATAAGGCACGATGGGGAACAAATTCGAGTGTACAAATAGAATGCGTGATATGCTCGATACTATCGCTTTGTCCGTGGGCAAAATCATACATCGGATATATGCACCAGGCACTTCCGGTTCGGTGGTGGTCTGTATGTTTGATGCGATACATAATAGGATCGCGCATGTGCATATTCGGTGAAGACATATCTACCCTGGAGCGAAGCACTTTTTCACCATCGGCAAATTTACCCGCCCGCATATCTTCAAACAACTGCAGGTTTACTTCCACACTGCGGGAACGGTACGGACTATCTTTACCCGGTTCAGTTGGAGTTCCTTTTAAGAAAGCGATCTCTTCTGCGCTGCTGTCATCTACATATGCCAGTCCTTTTTTTATGAGATCAACTGCAAACT
>CAXTDO010000951.1:0-2315 GCA_964242315.1 uncultured Flavihumibacter sp. | reverse complement strand
GTGGTTAAAAAACACTTACAATCCAATGCGTCAATTCATACTTAACTTATCACTAATGTCGTGTTACGAATAAAAATGTCATCTGAATTGCTATCAGTTGCATTAAAATTTTTGCTATAAATTTAAGGTGGCATCTATCTGATTGCAGTACAACTAATCACACATATATGCAAACCGGGCAAATCTTTTTTAGCTATTCGAGGGCAGATGCAGCATTTGCTTTAAAACTGGCAGAAGATTTAAAAAAAGCCGGTGTGGATATCTGGATCGACCAGATCGATATAAAGCCGAGCGAGCCCTGGGATGAAGAAATTGAAAAAGCGCTTCAGGAATCTTATTGCATGCTGGTGATTCTTTCCAAAACGTCAGTTGTTTCCGATAATGTTTTGAATGAGATCAATTACGCATTGGAATCGAAGAAACACGTACTCCCTATTGTTATTGAAGAAAATTTAAAAAAACCGATAAATATCACCAGACTGCAACATATCGACTTCACGAAGTCGTACGAAAGAGCATTTAATTTGTTATTGAATTCATTAGGTTCATCACCATCGGCACTAATACCGGCAAAGCGGCCTTCCCGGATAATTATTCCCCTGTTAGTAATTGCAGCCATTATTGTTATCTCAGCGGTTGTAATTAAACTTAACGTAAACAAACAGGGTACCGGTAACGCATCAACGCTGTTAAACGACAGCCTGGCAAACCCGGCAAAACTTTCATCGGCAAACCTGAACGGGCTGTGGTCTACTGAAGAAGTAACCAACCTTTTTGATGAACATGACAAATACCTGATTTACTTTAATTTTGAAGTGCTGGACAGTATTCTTGTCGGAAGTATCAATTTCAGGTCTACCGTAGATTATAAAAACTACAATATAAAAAAGGGATTTCTGGGTGGGAGAATAAAAGACAGCATTATCTCTTTTTATACTGTAGAAGCGGCGTCATTTCAAACAGACGCCACCTACAAGAATTATTATTACGGGTCCGTATCTAAGGATGAAATAAAATTCACCCTTCAAAGCGACCGGCCTACCGGCTTTCCGGGACAGAAGTTCGTGGCGAAGAGGAGTGTAGGTGTAAAGACCAGATAGATTTTGCGATAAATCCGGAATCGTCTTCTGTTCTACAACTTTATTTTGTGGTAAAAAATGTATCGCAGGGCGATCCGGGCATTTACGGATTATCAAGATGGCGTTGTAAGGTATTGGCAAATTCCTCTCCGTGGATAGGGTTAAAAATATCCGAATGCTCGCCTTTTATTTCATAGATGGAAATGTTTGTCGCATAGTCCTTCCAATTGTTCTTAGTCTTTTCATCAAGATACAGTTTTTTATAACTTATATTATTTACTGTATCGAAGAAAAAATACCGTTCGGTAGCATAAAACAATAGTATATCTCCGTTATACTGAAGCAGTTTATATTTTTTTGAGGCTTTTATATAAACCTCAGATGATTCGTTAAAAATCTCCGGCCCTGCATATTCCAGATCATTGGCAATGATCTTTTTGCGTTTGTTTTTGTTACGCATACTTCGGATAGTATTTACCCGATACCGGATTGACTGAAGGGTATGTTTCCTCAATAGGAAGCTATGAAAATTTACTTTAAACATCAGCCCGGAAATAGATCTTTTTATTACGAAGAGTGTATGGTATAAATTTTTAAGCGTACCCGGTTCCGGTTTTTCCAGTTCGGCTTTCTTTCGGATAATAGTATCGAACATGGTAAGCAAATGTACTTTCTTACCCATCGCCTGTAGCTGTTGTGCCATTTCAAAAGCAATAATGCCACCAAGGCAGTGCCCTGATAAAGCGTAAGGACCATCAGGGTTTTGCACTAACAGCTCCTTAATAAAAATGGCCGCAATTTCTTCAATTGTATCAGGAAATTCTTTTAAATCTGCCATGCCAAACGGAGGCTGGAAAACATAAACTGGCTGATCGGTATGGAGTAAATCTACAAAGTTTTTTATTTTAAGCGCCGTACCACCTCCACCAGCTACAAAGTACAATGGAGGTTTGTTGCCACTGGTTTTTATAGGAACCAGGTATTTTATGTTTACAAACGGCAAGGAAGGATTTTTAACTTTCTCCAGAATGTTAACGGCAAGGCCTGCAATGGTTGGGTAGATAAAAACATCATTCACACGCATATTTATATTCATCCTTTTCTGCATTTGCCACGCCAACTTTACTGCAGAAAGAGAATGACCGCCCAGTTTAAAAAAATTATCGTGTATGCCTATTTGTTTTACTCCCAGCAGCGCTTGCCAGATTTCCGCAATGGTAGCCTCCAATTCATTTC
>CAXTDO010000950.1:0-2316 GCA_964242315.1 uncultured Flavihumibacter sp. | reverse complement strand
AAGTCAACGACATTGATTGCTTATTGAACATCATTTGAATTCAAGCTCTCTTAACGTAATGACATTGCCCTAACGGGACTCGCTGCTGACAGAGCATTACCTTCACTATTTAATTTTAATCCAGAATTCACGTTAACTTACTATTTTATTTGCAACGAAGCCACCTGCACCACCAGGGAATCATTCCCTTACAAAACGGATTTCATTGCTATCCCTTCCTTCACTAAATTAGCAGTATAATCTTTTCAGCATGACTCGTACAGTAGAAGTTCTTCAGGATGTTGTTATAAAATTTGCCGGCGATAGTGGCGACGGTATGCAGTTAACGGGCAGTCAGTTTACCAACAGCACGGCTTTGCTTGGAATTGACCTGGCTACGTTTCCGGATTTTCCCGCAGAAATACGCGCTCCACAGGGAACCTTACCGGGAGTAAGCGGCTATCAGCTTCGCTTTTCCAGCGAAAGGGTATTAACCCCAGGAGACGATTGCGACGTGCTGGTTGCCATGAACGCTGCCGCACTAAAAACCAACCTCAAAAGTTTGAAGAAAGGCGGCAAGATCATCGTTAACACCGATGGATTTGACTCTAAAAATCTCCGTTTGGCAAATTATCCCGACGGGATCAATCCACTGGAAGATGATAGTCTTCAGAGTTATGATGTAATCAGGATAGATGTTACCAAATTGACCAGGGAAGCCTTAAAGGAATTTGAAATGGGCACCAAAGAAAAAGACCGGGCCAAGAACATGTTTGTGCTGGGCTTCCTGTATTTTATGTTTGGCAGAAGCGTAGAAAATACCAGTCAGTTTTTAAGAGATAAGTTCGGTAAGAAAGATGTTATCCTGCAAAGTAATATCAGGGCACTGCAGGCAGGATTTAATTATGGCGATACCACCGAAACTTTTACCACCACATTCAAGGTAGAAAAAGCAAAGATGGAACCCGGAGTGTATCGTTCTATCATGGGCAATCAGGCTGCATCGTACGGACTTATCGCCGCTTCGCAGAAGAGTGGATTACAATTGTTCCTGGGTTCTTATCCCATTACCCCTGCCTCCGATATATTACATGAACTGAGTAAGCATAAGGCTTTTGGCGTAAAAGTGTTCCAGGCCGAAGATGAGATAGCCGCCATCACTTCGGCTATAGGCGCCAGTTACGGAGGCTCTTTGGGAGTTACTACCACGTCTGGTCCGGGTATGGCTTTGAAAGGCGAAGCTATGGGACTGGCAGTGATGCTTGAAATTCCTTTGTTGATCTGTAATATCCAGCGCGGCGGACCTTCTACCGGGTTACCTACCAAAACCGAACAGAGCGACCTGTTGCAGGCCTATTACGGAAGAAACGGCGAATGCCCGATGCCTATTATTTCGGCATCCACACCAAGCGATTGTTTCAGCGCAATATATGAAGCATTCCGGATAGCCGTTCAGCATATGACACCGGTGATTTTTTTAAGTGATGGTTATATTGCCAATGGCGCTGAACCCTGGAAGTTTCCAAAGGCTGATGACCTGCCACCGATTGAAGTAAAATTCAAAACCGAACTCGGACATAACGAAGATAACTTTCAACCCTATCTACGAAATGAAAAGCTGGTGCGTCCCTGGGCTATTCCCGGCACTGCGGGATTGGAACACCGTATTGGCGGAATTGAAAAACAAAACATCACCGGCAATGTTAGTTACGACCCCGACAATCACCAGTTGATGGTCAAGATCCGGCAGGAAAAAGTAGATAAAATAGCCGATTATGTTCCCGAACAAAAATTAGACAGCGGTCCGGAAAAGGGAGACATATTAGTATTAGGCTGGGGAAGCACTTATGGAGCCATCAAAAGTGCGGTATTACAATTGCAGGCCGAAGGTCACCAGGTGTCACATGCACATATACGCTACATAAGGCCATTCCCCAAAAACCTGGGGAGCATCCTTAAAAACTTCAGGCAGGTACTGATACCTGAAATAAATAACGGCCAGCTCATAAAAATCATCCGGGACCAGTTCCTTGTTGACGCAAAAGGCTATAACAAAGTAATGGGTATCCCAATCACCAAGGGTGAATTGGTAGTTAAGCTAAAAGAAATGTTGCTACAGGATTTACATCATGTGTAAATGGGGTGAGGATGAACTGTTGAGAGATACTGTTAGGAGGCAAGTTTATGATATCATCTGATTCGTTACAGCTTAGCAGGTCGTCGTTCAGATTGAGACAGTGCCGTTAAGTTAAGGATTTTAAAGGTGGGGGGGTCCAGGTTCCCCCCTCCTTTTCAAGGAGGGGACGATAAAAAACGATGCGAAGCACGTTTTTTATC
>CAXTDO010000949.1:0-2319 GCA_964242315.1 uncultured Flavihumibacter sp. | reverse complement strand
TTGCCAGGTAACCCGTTGGTTTGCCTTTGCAATGCTTATCGGGGTGATTGTAGGTACGTACTCCTCTATATTTGTAGCAGCGCCTATCCTGATGGATTTTGGCAAAAACAAGCCATTAGGCGAAGTGCCGCAAAAAACCGACCCGTATGCGGTGAAAAAGAAAGTAACAACTGCTTAAGATTTCTGAATTGATATAAATGAAACACCCTTTCCAAAATGGAAAGGGTGTTTTTGTATAGAAAAATTTTCGGCAGGTTTATCAGATGGAAAAAATGTTCTAAAATATTTATTTTTTTTTCAGTGGCTTTTGTTCGATAAAATCAGGAAGCCCGACTTTCTCCAACATCTCTTTTGCTTTCGCAAGTTTTTTGGGAAACATGATAACACCCGTGTATTTATTTAAAGATGAATCATGAATCACTATAGGATTTCTGATACTATCTACTAATGTTTGTTTCATATCTCAAAAGTAGTGAATTTTCGCTTGACCAAAAAAGCTTCGTAGGTTCTGTCTCTTGAAAATTTTTCCCATTCTTCACCAATTTGTCCAAAAATTTCAAAATCCATTTCAGCTACCGGAAGATGTTTTACAATATGTATTCTGTATAACCTTGTTCTGACAGGTGTACTACCCGATGCGTAAACCAACGCAGATGGGTGTGTAAATGTAAAAGCGTAAAGTGAAGACACAATTGTTGCAAGTACTTTATCCATGTCTCCATTATTTGTAATAACCTCATCGTTCAAACTGCCATCTTCTTCCACATCTCCGAAACCTAAATTGAAAAAATTGGGGTGTTGGTAGTTTGTAAACTGGATCATTTTGAGAATATTCCCCTTTGGACCTTCACTGGTAAATGTGAATTGCAAATCATCATCATCCGCAATTAAGATGTATTTTTCAAGTGTCATATCTCTTATAAAGTAATTTTTTGCCTTTTGCAGTTATTTCAAAATTTTTCTAACTTTTTTTACAATCGGGCATTGCAAATGAAAGTGAATTTATGGGTAACTTCATAAAACATTCTTTTGAAGTAATCCTATGCAAACCATCTACTTCATTACCGGCCTCGGTGCCAGCAACCGCTCATTCCATTTTTTGAATACATCTTTTTGCAACGCTGTTTTTATTGATTTGCCCCCAATAGAGCAGGGAGAAAAATTAGAAGTGTATGCTATGAAAGTGCGCAGGCTGATACCCGATGAACATCCAACGGTTGTAGGATTATCTTTTGGTGGTATGCTGGCGGTGGAAATGGCGAAAAAAGATCCGCTGATGCGGGTAGTTATTATTTCCAGTATCCGTTGTAGCCAGCAGTTTCCCGGTTATATGCGGCTGGGCATTTATTTACCATTGTACCGCTGGATGCCGGGTAGCTGGCAGAAGCGATGCAAAAATATTTTCCAGGGAATTATCGGCAGAACGAATGGTGTTGAATATAAAGAAGTGCAGGACTTAATTTTGAAGGAAAGCAATCCGAAAGTTACGGCTGCCATTATTGATATGATACTACGCTGGAAGAGCGAGATTATTCCGCCAAATATCATCCACATACACGGCACTGCCGACCGTACACTACCCTACCGAAAAGTGAAAGCAGATTATGCTATTGCAGGCGGAACGCACTTAATGATAATGGATAGAGCGGAGGAAATTTCGGAGATATTACGGAAGGTAATTGTTGGAAATCAAAATGAATTTACAATATGTACAGCAAGTTTGTTTAAATCAAATCTCAATACAAGGATGAAGCTTTAATCCCAAAACTGATTGAAATCAAAACTAACTTCACAATCATTTTCTAATAAAAAAGTTGACCGGATAACTTGGCGATAAACATTATCAATCAATTCAAATACTTCTACAAAACGTTTGTCACAATCTGCCAGAAGATAATACTTTACTCCTTGCTCCTGGTATAGTTGAAATTTTACATTGCGATCCTTCATTCGGGTTGAAACAGAAAGCACTTCCAATATTAGAGATGGTGGAAATTCGAGGTAATCTGTTTTTGTTTCTCCGCATACAATCATAACATCCGGACGAACAACTGTATCTTCATTAACTTTCCAGTCAATTTCTGAGTAAACTTTACAGTTACAATTAGCCCGGTTTTTTAAAAGCGAACTGTCAGCTTGTACTACAACTCTAATTTGTATTCTTCCATGAGTAAGTTTTGGAGAGGGCATAAGAGACCATGGATACCCTCCAATCAATTCCCAGTCTTCCTTCCAGTTTTTATAATCCTGATAAGAATATTTTGGTATGTAAGAAGTAAGTGCTGTCATAGTAAGCGTAAAGTTAGGAAAGTCTTATTC
>CAXTDO010000948.1:0-2319 GCA_964242315.1 uncultured Flavihumibacter sp. | reverse complement strand
CCATTCGAGACATCCCCTCAGCGCGGAGGAACATTTACCGATGGTATCATTTAGCAATCCTCGATCTTTTTTATAAGGATTTTTCTTGTCCACCAGGAACCGTTCATATTCATTAAAGAAAGACTGATTAAAATCGTTAAATGATAAAACGATTTTTTTGTGAGCCTGAAAATCTTTCAGACTTTTAAAGACCGTCTTATATTCTTTTAGAGTGCCTTCCGCGAGAATACCGGTTTTTCTTTCCAGGAATTTAGAAGAGGCATTTTCGATTATCGCATTAGATATAATTTTTTCTCCAACGGTGCAGGTCTTTAAAAGTATTTTGATGTCTTCATCATTAATGAACGTCTTCCCTTCTTTTAGCTTACTAAAGCCTTTAAGCACTTTCAGGCCAAGCTCATTCAGTTCGTTATTTAATTCTAGACTACCACGCATCGCAGATCGGTACTTGCCAGTCTTAAAATCCCACTGATCACCAGAAGCTTTAAAGGAAGTTTTGACTTTAACAAGCGTTCCCTTTTCATGGCTGAAAAAAAGGTATATGGAAGTGGGTTTTGGGTTGAGAATTGACTTAGGATATTGCTTACCCGCCAAATTACTTTCCTTAATAACAGCGTTGATTTTTTCCCTGGAACTCTCCGGATTAAATGGTTTATCGAGGTAAAAATTGATGTGTCCCATGAGATAAAACTACATCAAAATCTCGGACAGATTTCGGACAAATTTACTTAATTTTCGGACAGGTTATTTTAACATAATTTTATATGATATGCGTAGTAGATTGATAAACAGTAGCTTAAAAGATAAAATAGGTTAAGATAAATTAAGCTAAAACAAGAGGTTCCATTCTTGCCGCCCCGACATTTTTGATTTCAATTAGTCATGAGCTGTTCGGACACATTCCGGACAGCTTTTTTTGTTTTGAATTTTTCATCTTAAGTCAACCTTAATTGGTTTGAACTGATCTAATTGATAATACTTTTATTAACAGCCTCGTGCATACTCTACATCCACTGTTTAAGGAAACTAAAGAGAATTCAATTAATTTATAACTCTAATTCTTATGGCCGAACTTTGGGGAAGCTTACACAGCTAATGAAAAAAGTTTCTTGTTTCCGGGAATAGCAATCCGCGAGTGTTTTTTATTATTGATTGAGTAGATTAAATTTTTTAGGCGTTCATTTTGTATCTTCCTTTCAGCATTAATAATAGCCCTGTCAACCGCATTAACCAGTTCGTTAATATTTACCGGTTTTAGCAAATAATCAATTGCCGAAAATCTGATTGCCTGAATCGCATATTGGTCATAAGCCGTTACAAAAATTACTTGGAAGTCATGAGTTGTAATTAAATCGATACTCCGATCAACATTAAGCTTGTATATAAAAGGTGTTGCTTTATTTAGCTGTTACTTACCTTGAACCCTCATGACAAATATATACTTTTGTTTAAAAGTTCACTTTTTGTGAACTTCTAGGTTATGGTGCCAATCCTCAGCAATAACAGTATATTACGTTTTCTCAAACGCGTTCTCCAACGACTTATCATTATGCCCTTCATACTTAAGCAGCGTTCCCAAAACCAAGTGCTGCGTAATCTTCTGAATTATCGTCAACAGCACTCCCTTTTCAATCATAATAAAAGGAGATTTCCAGTTCCATGTGGAGGTCATTCGTTACGCAATGATTTGACGGGATTAGCTATTGCTGCCCTCATCGCCTGAAAACCTACGGTAAGCAGCGCTATTCCAATGGCCGCCGCTCCTGCTGTAACAAACATCCAGCCGTTAAGCGCTGTGCGGTATGCAAAGCCCTGCAGCCATTCATACATGAAGTACCAGGCCAGCGGGCTGGCGATCAATAGAGCGAGGACAATCAGCAGAATGATTTCCTTACAAAGCATGCCCATAATACCCGACACACTGGCTCCTAAAACCTTTCGGATGCCGATCTCCCTGGCCCTTCTTCCGGTAGAAAAAATAGCCAGGCCCAGCAGTCCTAAGCAGGAGATAAAAACAGTGATCCCCATCGCAATATTGGTCAACCGCTCGGTCCGAAGATCGTCCGCATACATATTGGCGATGCTCTCGTCCAGGAAAGAATAGCCAAACGGCTTTCCGGGGAACATGGTCTTCCAGTACTCCTCTATATGGCCCATAAGGGTCTTCAAGTCGCCGGCTGTCATGCCCTTCGCAGCGATTTTTAACGCAATGGTGTTCTCACTCCTGGGATTGTGTTTGATGATGACTGGCCAGGTTGCCTGGTGAAAAGAGCTCTCATAAAAATCGGCCACCACTCCGGCTACGGGATATGCCTCACC
>CAXTDO010000947.1:0-2328 GCA_964242315.1 uncultured Flavihumibacter sp. | reverse complement strand
CTGTATGCCAGTGGTGATAATCTGGCAATCGGCTATTTCGCAAATCAACTGGTGACAGAGGAAAAATTCATTCAATCGCCCATTCATCCCGAGGAACGGTTATACAAGGTCGGTGACATGGGAAGGTTCCTGCCAGAAGGTAATATCGAATACCTGGGTAGAAAAGACAAGCAGGTTAAAATTCATGGCAACAGGGTTGAGCTTGGCGAAGTGGAAAACTGCATAATCAATCACGGTGGAATTGTAGGGGCAGTAGCAACCACACGTGTTAACGATTATAACGACCTTGAACTGGTGGCTTACTTCAAAACCAATCAACCTGTTAAAGTAAGCAGCCTGAGAAACCGTTTGCAACAAAAGCTGCCGGACTATATGGTTCCATCGTGTTTTATTGAAGTTCAGGAATTCCCTTTAAACGCTAATGGCAAGATAAATACGAAACAACTTTTAACGATGAAATTTGAAAATGACAACCTACCAGATCAGCCTGCTTCTTACACCATCGACGAGATAAAAATTTGTGCGATGTTTAAACAGGTTCTTTCTATTGAACAGGTGAATTTATTTGATAACTTTTTTGAGATCGGTGGTTCTTCAATGAAAGTGATACGCCTTCACGAGCTGTTAAATAAGGAATATACTAAGTCCTTCAAGGTCTCGGATATTTTTAGCAATCCTACAGTGGTAAAATTGACTTGCCTGCTTGAACTGAAACGGGACAGTAGTATAGAAAGCGCAAGTTCGGATGTTAAAGAAACAAATTTTTAACGATGGTAGTTTGCGGATTGAAATTTACGCACGACGGATGCATAGCCCTTGTTGACAATAATCAGCTTGTCTTTAGTATCGAGCTCGAAAAAATTGCCAACAACGAGAGATATACAGAGTTAAAAGAAACCTCCATTATCGAAACTATCCTGTCTGATTGGGGCTACCCCATAGAAAGCATTGACCACTTTGCCGTTGATGGCTGGGGAGGGTATAACGTTGATGCACTGGCCATACAACCCCGGTTGGAGCTTGCTGAAAAGTTTAATATACTAACATGTTCAAACAAAGGGGTCGAATTTTCTTTATCCGTTGCGAAGTATGAAGAGCGGTTCATTGGAAATGACATCTGTGAAGAGTGGAATTTTTGTGGGTTGAAGGTGGGTAAGCATAACCTGAATTACTCCTCCTACCTTCATGTTACAGGCCATATCCTTAGTACCTATTATTCAAGTCCTTTTGCCAAACGGCAGGAAGGCTCATATATACTGGTTTGGGATGGTGGAATGTTTCCCCGACTATATTACTACGACCGGCATAATTTGACTTTCGAAAGCCTCGGCCCGCTGTTTTTGCTTATAGGAAATATTTATACGATTTTCTCCCAGCATTTTGGCCCCTTTAAAAGTAACGGTAACTTCGCAAAAGACGATCTGAGCGTTGCAGGCAAGGTGATGGCTTATATAGCTTTGGGTGAGGTTAAATCCGGTCTGTACAGCATATTCAATGACATATACCGCGACTGCTTTCAAACACCTATGGGATTTGCGAACGTGTTTGCTAACGAATTTAAAAAAAGGATACGTACGGAACAGTATTCGGATGAGGATATACTTTGCAGCTTTCATGCCTACATCGGCGACCTGTTGGTTGAAAAGCTGCGCAAAAAGGTGAGCCGGTTTCCAAAAGACGATTTCAATTTTTGCTTTGCCGGTGGCTGCGCCTTGAATATCAAATGGAACAGCCAGATAAGGGACTCGGGAATTTTTAAACAGGTATTTGTATCACCATTCCCTAACGACAGCGGCAGTGCTATCGGCGCAGCCTGCGCAAAATCTTTCCATATCAATAAAGATTTTAGCCTGGATTGGAATGTTTACAGCGGCCCTTCAGTTGTTGTTAATGAGCCGTGTGAGGGCTGGGCCAGGCGAGCGTTTTCTATCAAGGAGCTCGCAATGCTTTTACATGAAACGCAGCAACCGGTGGTCGTTCTTAATGGCCGGGCTGAATTAGGCCCCCGGGCTTTGGGAAACCGAAGTATCGTTGCCTCTCCTGCATCCCCCTGCATGAAAACGATTCTGAACACCATAAAAAAGCGGGAAGATTACCGCCCGGTATCTCCCATTTGCCTTGAAGAAAAAGCCGTCCGCTTTTTTACTCCCGGTAGTTGTGAACCATATATGATTTTTGAGCACAGGATCAGAGAAGAGTGGAAAACGGTTATTCCTGCTATCTGCCATCTCGACGGCACGGTGCGGCTTCAAACTGTAAATCAGTATCAAAACCAGGTACTTTATGAACTGCTGTCAGAGTATGAGTTACTAAGCGATATACCAGTGT
>CAXTDO010000946.1:0-2334 GCA_964242315.1 uncultured Flavihumibacter sp. | reverse complement strand
CCTTTGAGCCGGTATGTAATAATTTGTCAGCGGCGTGAAATGAGTGCGTATATGATTCTCATAGATATTATAACCCAGCAGCCGCGTATTATCTTTTGAGGCCGTCCATTGAAGAACGTATCCATTCTCCTTACTTGCCACGCCATGCAGCTTACCCGGAGCAGAAGGTGCAACGGTATCGGGCCGCAATCTTTCCATACAATTGATCATTGCCCGCAACTGGTGGTAGTTGCCTTTCCAGATATGCCCTTTCAGGTTGGTCTTTTGTTCCGGTTCTTTATCAAGTCCGCCCTGGTACCAGTCTCCATGCTCATGATCTATCAGGTAACGTTGAATATAGTCCCACTGCATCCGGAATTTTTTAAAGTACTGCTGTTCGTCATCAGGAAATAGGTCCGACATCAGCAGTAATGTATTAAGTCCTTCAGCCTGGGCCCACCAGTTTTTACTATCTCTGATAATGGTGATCTGTGGCTTGTTTTTGAAATAGTAACCTTCATCATAAAATCCGCCTACTGTAGCATCCCAACCGTTTTTTAGCGCATGATCGATCATGGATTTGGCAACCCGCAGGGTGGTGGTATCATTTGTCATTCCCAGCACATGAGAGGCTTCCAGCATCAGGTAAGCTGTTTCCACGTCGTGACCAAAAGAAACATGATCTAAGTTTCTGTGTTTAAGTATTACTGCTTCGGAAGAATCTTTAAAAGATATGGGTATCCAGTCGGGTTGTAAAAAAAGTGTCAGGTATCCTTTAGGGTTAGTGATCTTATCGCGGATTAATAGCAGCATTTCTTCCAGGCGTTGTTTCAGCAGGTTGTTTGGCCACACGGAATATAGTTCTGTAAAGGCTTCCAGGATATGTATGGAACTGTTCTGATCTTTATAGCCGAGGTCGGAAGTGGACGGAGTGGTGGTGGCTCTTTTTAATGGCCTGCCTTCGTTTGATAAATGCATGTAGTAGCCATTGTTGAGAGAATCATGGCTATTGTATTCCAGCCACAAAAAGGCGTTCTTTGCTGCTGTGATAGCGCTTGTATCACCGGTGGATTGATAGTACGCAGCCAGCGCATAAATGCCAAATGCATTTCCATACGCATCTTTGGGCGAAGTGCCACCGGGTTTTACCGTTCCTTTACGGTCTACCAGAGTGTAAAAGCCACCGTTTTCTTTATCCCACATAACGTTTTTCAAAAAGTTGTATCCCTGCACGGCGCCTGTTTTATAATAGGTGACTTCGGGAAATACTTCTGCCGCGCGTGAGTTAGACCAGGTATGCCTTGCCTGGGTAACGATCATTTTATCCTGGGCTCCGGTTGGTTTGAAGTCGAAAGCGAACGTGCTGATAAATCCGCCGTATTGTTTGTCAAAAGACTGAGGATACCATTTATTCAGCAGTTCATTTTTTATGGAGTTTTCTATCGATGTGGCTATGCGAGCCCTGTCATCGGATTGTGCAGGTATAAAGGAAACCAGGTAGGTTGTTATTGTTATGGTGAGAACAATGGCAGAGATTCTGTAATGTCTTTTCATAAAACAAAAATTAGCGTGGCGGAAATTACGGATAATAACGATTATAATCGAAGTTCGTTTGAACCACGGAGGCAGGGAGGCAGGGAGAGACATGGAGTATTTAATGGGTACTGTTTGATTAAGGTCCTGTGTCTCTCCCTGCCTCGGTGGTTCAAACGAACTTCGGAATATCTTTGCTTAAATTACACCGATGAGTTCAAAAAGTGGTAGATATGTAAAGGGCTCGCCCAATGATAAGCCCGAACCGGTAACGGTAAAAGAAAGATTTGCGGCTCTTGGTAATTTACCTGCCTTTTTTAAGCTGGTGTGGCAAACAAGTCCCTGGATGACGATCGTTGATTCACTGCTTCGTATTGCGAGGTCGGCCATGCCTTTACTCATACTGTACGTTGGGAAGTTGATTATTGACCAGGTGATATTTCTAAGCCGGAGTAATGGCAATCAGCCGCACGACCATTTATGGAAACTGGTGGCAACTGAATTCGGACTGGCTATTCTCGCAGATGCATTAAGCCGGGCTGTGAACCTGCTCGACAGTTTGCTGGGAGATTTGTTTGCCAATCATACTTCCGTCAAAATAATGACCCACGCTGCAACACTGGACCTCGACCAGTTTGAAGACTCCGCATTCTATGATAAGCTCGAACGGGCCCGTCAGCAGACCGTTGGCCGTACCATCCTTTTGTCGCAGGTACTTAGCCAGGTGCAGGATCTGATCACTATGGGTTTCCTTGCTGCCGGGCTCCTGATATTCAATCCCTGGCTGATATTGTTGTTGCTGGCCAAGTCGCTGCTGGGCAT
>CAXTDO010000945.1:0-2336 GCA_964242315.1 uncultured Flavihumibacter sp. | reverse complement strand
GTGTTACAATGTACTGACAGGCTTTAAGTGGATCGCAGAGCTGATAAAGGAAAAGGAGCAAACAGAAAACTATGTCATCGGCGGAGAAGAAAGCTATGGCATGATGATAGGTGATAAGGTGCGTGATAAGGATGCGGTAAGTGCAGTAGCATTGTTATCTGAAATGGCCGCCTATGAAAAAGACAAAGGAAGGATTCTTTTTGATAAGCTGATCGATCTGTATGTGAAGTATGGTTTTTATAAAGAGAGCCTGATATCAATCACAAAAAAGGGGATGAACGGGCAAAAGGAAATTGCGGATATGATGGAAGGCTATCGCAACAATCCGCCATCGAGTCTGAATGGCGTTGCGGTGGTTGATCTGCTCGACTACGAATTAAGGAAGGCCACAAATATCCAGACGGGGCATAGCAGTGAGATTAAATTGCCTAAATCAAACGTGTTGCAGTTTATTCTTGCAGATGGAACAAAGATCTCCGCACGCCCGTCGGGTACCGAGCCCCTGGTTCGGTCTTATGTCAGTGTGCATGCGCAGCTCACCTCTCCGGAAGATTATGATAAGGTGAGTGGCGAACTGGATGAGAAAATTAAGGGAGTGATTAAAGATTTGAAGTTATAGTCACGCACTATAAAATACTTAACAAATGAGCGCAACACAAAGCGATCTCTTTCAAACAGCGATACCCTGGCTGGATCTCGGTGCAGGAGTTCAACGTCAACTGTTAGGATATGATGACAACCTCATGCTTGTAAAAGTAAAGTTTGAAACCGGCGCCATCGGCAGTTTGCATGAGCATCCTCACTCGCAGGCGTCTTATATAGAAAGTGGCATATTTGAATTAACTATCGGCGATAAAAAGCAAATCCTCAAAGCAGGCGATGGATATTATGTTCCGCCACATGTGCAGCATGGAGCCGTTTGCCTGGAAGCCGGTGTGTTGATAGATTCGTTTAGTCCTCACAGGGCAGATTTTGTTTAGCATCAACTTTACATCTTAAACTTGAAACTTTGCACTATATTTAATTTCTAACAAATAAAACAATAACATTGAAACCGTCTTGCCTGAAAAATAACCGTCTGCTTTTCGCATTCGGCCTGTTGCTGTTATTTGCATGTACCAATTCAGCAAAAAAAGCCCCTGTAGTAGACAGAACCAAGCTCACCGATGAACAGAAACGCCTGGCAGAAAACGCCTTGAGCTCCTTTAAAGTAGCCGATGGCCTGCAGGTAGAGCAGTTTGCCAGCGAAACGCGCATGACTAATCCCACCAACATGGATATAGATGCCCGCGGGCGCGTGTGGCTGACGGAAGGGTATAACTACCGGTTCAACCTAAATGCCGGACATACGGAAAAGGATGCGGGCGATCGCGTACTGATACTTGAAGATACTAACGGCGACGGTAAAGCCGATACCAGCAAGGTGTTTTACCAGGATACCTCTATCAATGCGGCCCTGGGCATTGCTGTTCTGGGCAATAAAGTTATTATATCCTGCAGCCCTAACGTATTTGTGCTTACCGATACCGACGGAGATGATAAGGCTGATAAAAAAGAAATCCTGTTCACAGGCATCAGCGGTGTACAGCATGATCATGCCATTCATGCATTTACTTTCGGTCCTGATGGTAAATTATATTTCAACTTCGGTAATGCCGGCGACAGCATCCTCGACAAGAACGGTAATATCGTCAAAGACCTGGAAGGCATCAATGTTCAGGCAAAAGGAAAGCCGTACCGCCAGGGTATGATCTTCCGATGCGATATGGACGGAAGCAATTTTGAAGTGTTGGCCAACAATTTCCGTAATAATTACGAAGTGGCAGTAGATGCGTTTGGTAACATGTGGCAGTCAGACAACGACGATGATGGCAACCGCGGCGTTCGTATCAATTATATTTTAGAATATGGTAATTATGGTTATACCGATGAAATGACCGGTGCAGGCTGGCAGTCCAGAAGAATCAATTTGGAAGACTCCATCCCGTTACAACACTGGCATTTGAATGATCCGGGGGTGGTACCAAACCTGTTGCAGACAGGGTCAGGTTCTCCCACAGGGATGCTGGTATATGAGGGCAAGCTGCTTCCAAAAGAGTTCCGCGGACAGATGATCCATGCTGAACCCGGACATAACGTGGTGCGCTCTTATCCTGTTAAAAAAGATGGTGCCGGCTATAAAGCTGAAATTGTAAACATTCTCGAAGCAACGGATGATAGCTGGTTCAGGCCTTCCGACGTTTGTGTTGCACCCGATGGCTCTTTGTTTATTGCAGAATGGTACGCCCCGGGAGTGGGTGGCCACCAGGTTCGCGATCTTGACAGAGGCCGGGTAT
>CAXTDO010000944.1:0-2337 GCA_964242315.1 uncultured Flavihumibacter sp. | reverse complement strand
TTTTTGTTCGAGTTGCATGAGTCGCAATTATTAAAAAATTCGATCGTAATGAATTGAATGAATTAAAATAACAATATCAGTTATTTTTTTTTTCAAAACGAAATTTTAGTAATGAAAATTTTGGGACACATTACATTACTCAAGCCTACGAAATTAATTTAGATAAATTGAACGACACTACATTTGCAAAGCAACACAGCAATATAGCTTGGTTTTCAACGCAAAAGTTACTCAATGACAATAATGTTCATCAATACACCAAAAATTATTTTATTGAAACAAATAAAATTGACAGAAAAGAAATGATTTCTCTTTATGGTGTGTTTCAAAGTGCAATCTCGTCATATACAAATATAGTATGGGCTTTTCCTGCCGCATTTTTTGCGTTAAACGCTGTTGTATTAGACAAATTAAAGGACTTAGCTAACGAAAAGGATTTAATATTCGTGAGATTAGGATTTGCAATTTTTAATCTGTTGTTTCTACAGGCTTTTTTTAAGTTGGTGTCCAATCAAAAGTCGATTGTTGACGCACTTAAAGACCTTGAAAAAACCTTAAAGTCAGATTTAATTATTGATGATAAGTCTATAATTCCTAACTTTTGAGGGTGTAAAATAAACTGTGTCAAAGCGTAATTAATTACCTTTAACATAGTTTAAGATGAAACAAGCAGAATCGCTCGAGTACGAGCAAATGAAGAAGAAAGCCCTGGAGCAACTCCGCTCGGGCAAGTCGCTGTATGGCAAAGATGGCGCTTTTGCGCCCTTGCTTAAAAGCTTTTTAGATGCAGCGTTAGAAGCAGAACTGGAAAGCCATTTAGATGCAGCAGAACGCAGTTCAGGCAACCGGAAGAATGGCAAGACCAGTAAGGAGGTTCGCACGTCAGACGGCACGATAACAGTTAATACGCCTCGTGACCGCAATTCCAGCTTTGAGCCTGAACTGATCCGCAAGCGCGAAACGATCCTTGCAGAGAGCCTGGAATCGAAAATCATCGGTATGTATGGACATGGGATGAGCCTTCGTGATATCTCGCAACACATCAAGGACATGTACGATACGGAGATCAGCCACAGTACCTTGTCTGCCATTACAGACAAGATCATCCCGGAAGTAAAGGAATGGCAATCCCGGCCGCTGGAAGAGCTTTATACCATTGTATGGCTCGATGCCATGCACTACAAGGTAAAAGAAGACCACCGGATGGTATCCCATGCTGTTTACAATATCCTAGGTATTGACCGTCATGGGCATAAAGAGCTTTTAGGCATGTATATTTCTCAAAGTGAGGGTGCTAACTTTTGGCTCTCGGTGCTGACGGATCTACAGAACCGTGGCGTAAAGGACATCCTGATAGCCTGCATCGATAACTTGTCAGGGTTCCCGCAGGCCATCAATGCTGTGTTCCCGCAAACAGAGGTCCAGACCTGTGTCGTCCACCAGATCCGCAATAGCCTGAAGTATGTGGCTTCTAAAGATCAGAAGACATTCATGAAAGACCTGAAGCCGGTTTACCAGGCAGAAACGCTGGAGTTGGCTGAACTGCGCTTAGATCAGTTAGAAGAAAAGTGGGGTAAAAAATACGAGAAGGTCTTGGAATCCTGGCGCAATAACTGGCTAAAACTAAGCACGTATTTTCGATATGATGCAGCTGTCCGAAAGCTGATATATACGACTAATACCATCGAAGGCTTCCACCGGCAGGTCAGGAAAGTCACCAAAACAAAAGGTGGCTTTACCTCCGATATGGCACTGTTAAAACTAATTTATCTGGCTCATAACAACATTAAACAAAAATGGACGATGCCACTTTCAAACTGGGCAACGACAGCTCAGAAGCTGGCCATTTGGTTTCCCGGAAGAATGATATTAGATTTGAATTAGCAATCAAGCCCAGGCAGGCTCCCGGCCCATGGACCGGGAGCCTGCCTGGGCTTGACACAGTTTATTTTACAGACCCGAAAAGAATATTATTACCCTTTTTTCGTATTTATTTTCCCCGCGACAAGCCGGCTTAAAAGAAATTGTTCAAACTCACTTATTTTCTGACCACAGTATAAATGATTTGGCCATACTTTCATCGCTTAGCTTATCTACATTTAAACGGGATTTTGAAATTGAATATAATGACACGCCTGCTAACTATATCAAACAACAAAAACTTTTGAAAGCAGCCAGTCTGTTAGCATCTACCGACCTTTCAATCAGTGAAATATGCTATGAGGTTGGATTTAGTGACCCATCCCATTTCGCAAAATTGTTTAACTATACCTATCATTTAACGCCTTCAGAATACAGAAAAATAGGTTGGTAAATTAAACCTGGACTTTCCATCAC
>CAXTDO010000943.1:0-2337 GCA_964242315.1 uncultured Flavihumibacter sp. | reverse complement strand
AGGTAGCACGGAGGTCCACGGAGATAACTCCTCCGTGGTTAAAAAATCATCGTTTCACAATAATCTGATTTTAAGACGTACGTCATGATAAAACTTTTTATCAAAAATAAACACAACATACTTTACGGCATTTCATTGGCTTTATTACTGTTCCTCCTCAAATGGCTTGAACTGCGTTTTATAATAGTAGACCATGCCTTTGAAATATACTCGGGTGCCATTGCAATAATATTTACTTCCCTCGGAATTTGGCTTGCCTTAAAATTAACAAAGCCAACGATAGAAACCGTAATTGTAGAAAAGAAAATCTATCTGGATAAAGGCATCAAATTCGCCCCAAACGAAGAAGAACGTAACAAGCTCAATTTAAGCAAACGCGAAATGGAAGTACTACAGCTAATGGCCGAGGGGTTAAGTAACCAGGAAATAGCTTCGCGTTTATTTATTTCTTTAAACACCATTAAAACGCATACCTCAAAAATTTTTGAAAAGATGGAAGTGAAAAGAAGAACTCAGGCCATAGAACATGCTAAAAGGTTGCAGATCATACCCTGAGCCCCGATACTAATGTGTGAAAAACCCGTTTTGGATGAAAATCACTCCAAAGTATGAGGCATAAAAAAACAAATCCTGTCAACTTTACCGTTCTAAAATAATTAACGATGAAAAAAATTATTCTTGTTTGCGGATTGATAGGAGGCACTATCGTAAGCGCGCTCATGGTTGCTTCTGCAGCTAAGTGTTATTCTGACCTGAATTTTGAGAACGGAATGATCTATGGGTATGCTACCATGATACTTGCTTTCTCACTGATTTTTGTTGGCGTAAAAAATTTCAGAGATAAGTATAATAATGGTACGATCACATTTGGCAAAGCGTTTAAAATGGGACTTGGTATAACACTGATCGCATCAACTATGTACGTTGTGGCATGGCTGATTGAATACTACTTTTTCATCCCGGATTTTATGGATAAATACGCCGTGCACATGCTCAAAGACGTACAGTCGGAAGGACTGAGTCAGTCACAGATTGACAAACAGGTAAAGAGCATTAACAGCATGAAAGAAATGTACAAAAATCCGGTTATGGTTATACTGTTTACTTACGCTGAAGTGCTGCCGGTAGGATTGATTATAACCGTAATCAGCTCGCTTATCCTAAGGAGAAAAGCCGGCAATAAAAATCTTGTGTTTACAAACTGAAAAGTATAAATCGTTAAAGGTGTATTCACATGGCAACAAATAAAACCACTCAAACCGATAACAGCGTAACAGCCTACATAAACGCTATCAAAGATGAAAAAAAACGCAGCGATTGCGTGGAGATAATCAAATTAATCAGCAAACAGACAGCACTTGAACCAAAAATGTGGGGCACCGGTATCGTTGGCTTTGGAAGTTATCATTATAAATACGAAAGCGGGCGCGAAGGTGACGCCCCTCTTACCGGACTCGCAGCAAGGTCTACTGCTATTGTATTATATCTTACGGCCAACTTCGATCAAAGAGAAACATTGCTTAAACAATTTGGTAAACACAAAACAGGAAAGGGATGCATTTACATACAGAAATTGGAAGATATAGACCTTGAGATATTAGAAAAAATGGTCAACAATTCAGTTGAATTCACAAAAGCTCACAATACTGTCAGTGATCCCGATCTTGAAAAATAATTTTGCTAAGATTTTTTAACCACAAAAAAAGGTTACACAGAAAAATCGCTTCTGTGTAACCTCTTCGTTTCTCTGTGGTTAAGAAAATCGTTAAGATTTCTGTTGATCCCGCAAAGCTTTAATCTCATCATGAGAACCTTTCAAATCTGCCTTCTGTGCGGTAATCATCTCGCGAAGAAAAGCCGGAAGGCTGTCAGCTTCTAACGCTGTTTTATATGCTTTCTGTGCGGCATCTTCACCAAATTCACAATTTGCCAGTACCGTGTGCCTGTCATAGCCTGTAAAAACTGCTTTCAGATCCATCCATGCTTTATAAATTTTTCCACTGTTTGTTGTGCCGGTTTCCATTTCTGCACCCAACGCCTGAACTTCCTTGCCTAAAGCCATTTTGGCTTGCCTGCTCTGATCTATCATGCTGGCAAACAATGTTTTCAGATCAACATCTCCTGCCTGTAATTCTTTAATAGCATGCTCATAACCGGTTATACGGTCATTATTAATTTCTATAAGATCATTTAGGATCTCCGTAGTTTCTGTTGTAGATGATTGCATAAAATGTTTTTTAAACACATATAAAATTTCATGCCACCGTTTAATATTATGTTATATATGTTAAACATTAGTGTCATTGCATGGCGGATGCTCTGGCATATTGAAGCAGA
>CAXTDO010000942.1:0-2342 GCA_964242315.1 uncultured Flavihumibacter sp. | reverse complement strand
ACAGAAAAACAAAACAAAACCGTTAACCCGTAAAAAAATGGACAGCCTATATAACTTCCAGCATATTCTTGGAGAAGATCCAAATATGCTTGCCATACTCGAAACCATCGGCAGGGTGGCGGCAACCGATGCTTCGGTGCTTATCATGGGTGAAAGCGGTACCGGCAAAGAACTGATTGCAGAAGCCATTCATCAAAACAGTCTGCGAAGCAACAAACCTTTTGTAAAAGTAAACCTGGGCGGCATCTCAACTTCATTATTTGAAAGCGAGATGTTCGGACATGTACGCGGAGCGTTTACTGATGCCAGGTATGACAGGACCGGGCGTTTTGAAACAGCAAATAAAGGGACTATATTTTTAGATGAGATCGGCGACCTTGATCCTGCGAGCCAGGTAAAATTGTTAAGAGTGTTGCAGGACAGAACCTACGAGGTTCTTGGCAGCAGCCGCACTAAAACACTCGACACCCGTATTGTTTGCGCCACCAATCGAAATTTGAATGAGATGATCAATGCCGGCACGTTTCGTGAAGACCTGTTATATCGTATTAACCTTATCACTATTAAATTACCTGCGCTGAGAGAAAGAAAAACGGATATAGCATTACTCGTAAAATTTTTTGTAAACAATCTTAAAGAAATATACAACCGGCCGTTGCTGGCTGTAACGCCAAAAGCAATGAAATGGTTGCAGCAGCTTCCATTGCCCGGTAACATCCGGCAACTCAAAAACCTGGTGGAACGTTCGGTGTTGGTAAGTAAAAAAGATTATCTTGATACAGAAGATTTTGAATCGCAACTGGAATCTTCGCCAAAAAAAACCGATAACCTGCAAATGCCGGAGGTAGGCACCATTACATTAGAAGAAATGGAATCTGTTATGATACGTAAAGCCATGGATTTTCATAAAGGCCGCATCACAAAGGTTGCGAAAGCATTGGGAATTACACGCAGCTCTTTATACCGGAGGCTTGAAAAATACCGCATTCCTTATGATGAAAGCGCGGACTAAATACCTTCTTTTTGTAAGTATCGTTCACCTCGTTACGCTTACATTATCTTTCTTTATTTTCAGGGAAACCATCATTCTTTTTATCGCCTCGGAAGCGCTCATTCTTCTATCTGTTTATATTTCATGGCAGCTCTATAATGATCTCATACGTCCGCTAAAAACGCTGATGCAGGGAGTGGACGCTATAAAAGACAGGGATTTCAACGTGAAATTTTTGCCAACCGGCGCCTATGAAATGGATCAGTTAATAGCGATATACAATAAGATGATGGACGAACTGCGCCTGGAACGAACGCAACAACAGCAGCAACACTTTTTTCTGGAGAAACTTATCCGCACTTCTCCCACCGGAATTATTATTATGGATTATGATCAGAAGATCCAGCAATTGAATCCTAAAGCGGAGCAATTGTTACAGGTAACGGAAAAGGAATTATCCGGCCTCTCCGTCAAGCAATTGAAGCAACCGGTGTTTCAGGAGATAACAAATTTACATTCCGGCGAAAATAAAACTATTAATCCTACGGGAATGCAGACATTGAAACTGCAGAAGTCGCATTTCATTGACAGGGGCTTTCCCCGGTATTTTGTTATGATAGAGGAGCTTACTGTTGAAATACTTGCTGCAGAGAAAAAGGCTTATGGCAAAGTGATCCGCATGATGGCTCATGAGGTCAATAACACAATCGGTCCGGTTAATTCAATCATGCAATCTACGCTGGCACTATACAACAATCAGCCTGAAATAATAAATGCCCTGGAGGTAGCAATTGATAGAAATAACAACCTGAATAATTTCATGCGCAACTTTGCCGATGTAGTTAGATTACCGGCACCAAACAAAACAGTCATTAACCTGCATCAGTTGCTTTATAATGTTAAACAACTGATGCAATACAGAACAGGGGATAAGCAAATTGATTTTCACTTTCAAACAGGCGAAGATCCGATCTATATAAAGGGAGACCATCAACAACTGGAGCAGGCATTTATAAATATCGTTAAGAACGCCATGGAAGCAATTTCGGAAAAAGGCGTGATTATCTTTGTTGTTGATGTATCAGTAAAACAGATCATCTTCCGCGATACCGGCAAAGGCATTCCTGAGGAATTTGCAGGAGAATTGTTTACACCGTTTTTCAGCACTAAAAGAGACGGACAGGGTATCGGGTTAATGATCATCAGGGAAATACTTAACAATCACAACTTCCCATTTTCTCTTCAAACAGTGAGCAAAGGAGTTACCGAGTTTGCGATCAGCTTTAAGTGAAAGATAGTGGTGAGCCTTGTGAGTGTTTTTTTAACCACGGAGGAAAAGCCGAGGTAGCGC
>CAXTDO010000941.1:0-2353 GCA_964242315.1 uncultured Flavihumibacter sp. | reverse complement strand
GAATTAATCTCAAGAAATTCACCGGGAAGAAATTTTTATCTGATTGAAAAAAAAATCGGACTTGATTAATACATCTTCTGCTGTTCAGACAGTTGTGATATTAGGCCCCGCGCACCCTTTTAGGGGCGGAGGCATCACTACCTTCAACGAGCGGCTGGCAAGGGAGTTTCAACAACAGGGTTATCAAACAATCATATACGGCTTTTCGCTTCAGTATCCTTCTTTTTTGTTTCCGGGCAAAACACAGTATTCAACGGAAGCGGCGCCTTCAGACCTAAAAATCCTTTCCAAAGTAAATTCTATAAACCCGTTTAACTGGTTAAAAGTTGGCAATGAATTAAAGAAATTAAAACCAGACATGGTTGTCGTTCGCTTCTGGCTGCCTTTTATGGGAGCAGCCCTGGGAACGGTGCTTAGGATGGTGAAAAAAAATAAACATACCAGAGTGGTAGCCATTACCGACAATGTGATCCCTCATGAAAAGCGCCCCGGGGACCTTACCCTTACCCGTTACTTCCTGGCACCATGTGATGCATTTATAACGATGAGTGACCATGTGATGAAAGATTTACGGCTGTTGGCTCCCGGTAAACCTGCAAAGCAGGTACTGCATCCTTTGTACGACACATTCGGGCAACCGGTATCAAAGCTGGAGGCCAGGAAACAACTGAATTTGAAACAGGATGATAAGCTGTTACTTTTTTTTGGGTTCATCCGCAGGTATAAAGGGCTCGACCTTTTACTGGAGTCAATGAAACTGTTATCAGAGTCTGCTGATCCCATACCTGATATCAGGTTGATAATTGCGGGAGAATTCTATGGAGATGAAAAGCTTTACCAGGAACAAATAGATAAGTTAGGCATTAGAAACCTGCTGATTCTCAAAACACAGTATATTGAAGAAGTCGCTGTAAAGTATTATTTCTGTGCTGCGGATGTAGTAATACAGCCTTACCGTGCAGCCACGCAAAGCGGAGTTACTCCTCTCGCCTATAATTTTGCAAAGCCTATGATCCTTACCAATGTGGGTGCACTGGCAGATTATGTTCCGCATGAAAAAACCGGCCTGGTGGCCGAACCCAACCCGTCATCTATTGCCCAGGCAATCAGGCGGTTTTTTGAATTAGGCGAACAGTACTTTATTCCTCACCTTCGCAATGAAAAACGGCATTTGTCGTGGAGCAATCTTGTGGAGAACATTGTGGAAGTGGGTGTCAGGGATGAGGTGTGAGGGATGGGGTAAGAAAGCATTGTAAATTATAAATCTTAAAGTAACTAATGAAAAGAAACTTCTGCCTAAGATACACAATAGAGCAACTGACACCTCATACCCCATATCTCATACCTCACACCTGACGACATGATCTACCGAAGTAAAGCGCCCTTAAGAATCGGATTGGCAGGTGGAGGCACTGATGTGAGCCCTTACAGCGATTTGTATGGAGGGGCTATCCTTAATGCAACGATTTCATTGTATGCGAACGCCAACATTACACCTATAGCAGAGAATGCTATTATACTGCAGGCCCTTGACAGAAAAGAAGAATTCCGGTATGAATGGGCGCCATCATTGCCTATTGACGGAAAACTGGATATACTGAAAGGCGTTTATAACCGCATTCAAAAAGACTTCAGTGTACCGCTGACAGGTTTTCATTTGTCTACATTTGTTGACGCGCCTGCAGGTTCAGGACTGGGAACATCGTCTACTCTCGTAGTTGCCATTGTAGGCGCGTTTGCGGAGATGTTACGGTTACCCCTGGGTGAATACGATATTGCGCAACTGGCTTATGAAATCGAAAGAAAAGAGCTTAAGATGGCTGGTGGCAGGCAGGATCAGTATGCTGCAACTTTTGGCGGGGTTAACTACATGGAATTTTACAGCCAGGAAAAAGTGATCGTTAACCCGTTGCGCATCAAGCAGCAGTATTTGTTTGAACTGGAAAATAATTTGCTCTTATACTTTACTTCAACCAGCCGCGAATCGGCGAAGATTATTGAAAGGCAAAGTATGAATGTAACAGATAAACAGGAGAAACCTATCGAAGCAATGCATCAGCTAAAACAGCAGGCACAGATGATGAAAGAGGCCTTGTTAAAAGGAAGGCTACACGAAATTGGAGAGATACTTGATTTTGGTTTCCAGCAAAAAAGAAGGATGGCCGAAGGTATTTCCAATCCGCTGATGGAAGAGATGTATGAGACTGCCAGGAAAGCGGGCGCTATGGGTGGAAAAATTTCGGGCGCAGGTGGCGGTGGCTTTATGATCTTCTATTGCCCGGATATCACAAAATAAAAAGTAATGGAGGCCATGACAACATTTGGCGGATATTTTAAGCGCTACCCACTAACC
>CAXTDO010000940.1:0-2355 GCA_964242315.1 uncultured Flavihumibacter sp. | reverse complement strand
TTGAATATATGAAGCCCACACCTGCAGCTATAAAGGGTTTGAAAAAGAATGGTTTTGTTGTTAGTCCAAAAACGCTCCTTAAAGTACGCCTGGCGCGCGTTGAATTGCCTGGGTCAATAGAGGTGCTGATCACCAACCTTTGGCAAGAGGATGGTCATCCCACTGAGCAGTTTAAAGACCTATACTTTATGCGATGGGGAATTGAAACTAACATGTCTATGCAAAAAAATATATTGCAGCTGGAATCTTTTAGCGGTCTTACAGCTACTTCCGTCTTGCAGGATTTTTATGCAACTGTAATGATGACAAATCTTTGCTCTATTCTCATTAAAGATGCTCAACAAACCATAGAAAACACCACCCAACACCGAAAGCATCCATTGAAAGTTAATAAAAACAAATCCGTTGGCAGGCTTAAAGTCAATCTTGTCTCCCTTTTTATCAACAATGACACAGAGGCAATACTGAAAAAATTGCATGATCACTTTGTAAAAGATCCCATTCCTATTAGAAAAGGAAGATGCTATCAACGCATTAGAAAAAATGTAAAGTCAAAAAGCAAGCACAAAACCTATTCTAATTTTAAACCATCTTACTAAATCCTTAACTTAATGACATTGGCCTAACGGCACTCGGTCTGCCCCACCTCCGTATTGCGTCCATGTTTT
Source organism: uncultured Flavihumibacter sp. (assembly GCA_964242315.1). Lineage (GTDB taxonomy): Bacteria > Bacteroidota > Bacteroidia > Chitinophagales > Chitinophagaceae > JADCRZ01. Next base: position 1,687 of record CAXTDO010000940.1, on the reverse strand, counting down.
ATGGGCAACACCTCCACTACTTCCCTTTCCCAGGCTTAAGTCTACGCTGCTTACCTGCGCTGACTTACGGGCTGTGTTACACTTAATAAAACCCAATAACGTTGCAGCTGTAATTACAACTTCGATCCATAAACTTTTTGACAGTTTACCTGAATGCATCATCACTTATTATAAGGAAGCAAAGTGTAAAACCATACCGGGTTTTTGAAATAAATGTTCGATATTAATTGATACTGCAAACACACTCCATTCATCTGCTATCAGCTATTTTGATTTTTCTGCACTTTTTGGCAGCGGTATATCATCCCGAAAAGGAACCTGTTTTCTGAGCATTCTTCCTGCATAACCTGCAAGATAGAGGTAGTAGTCAGAACATATGTTTTCTTCAAAGGTTACGAACTGGTATTTGTTTCAAAAAAAGTAAAGTGTGCCTTTACCTTTTTTTAAAATTGAAAATAGATAAATGAGCTGCTACTTTCCTGGCTCAAAACAATAAGTATTACTATAATAGACCATGCGATTCCAAGTAGCCACCAGGGTAATTTATCTGCAACATTTAACACGCGCCTGTTTTTCATTAGCCAGTGACAAATTACCGTCAGCAAAACAATTGTAAAAACTTTTATAATTGTAAGTGTGGTCAAAATTGCTGCCCCACCTTTCGCTACGGAAAACATTGCTGATAATAGTTGCCAGGCCGACCCAAAGTCTGGTGAACGGAAGAAGACCCAGGTAATGTTAATCAGGAAAAAAGTAAAAAGCGCAAGTATGAAATTTGATGTGCCACTACTTTGTAAAAACTGAGGTGCGCTGATGCCGTTGGTAACCAGTTCCGGGTCACCGGCAAGTTTAAATTTATAAGACTTGCGAACATCATGGATGTATTTTTCAATCCAAAGAAACAACCCATGTAATCCTCCCCATACCACAAAAGTCCAGTTGGCCCCATGCCATAGTCCGCCCAACAACATTGTGATCATCAGGTTGATATAAGTTCTTGGTTTGCCTTGCCGATTGCCCCCTAATGGTATGTATAAATAGTCTCTGAGCCATGAGGATAAGGTGATATGCCATCTCCTCCAAAAATCCGAAAAACCAACAGCCGCATAAGGATATAAAAAATTCTCCGGTAACACAAAACCCAGGCAGGCCGCCACACCTATGGCACAGGTTGAATAACCGGCAAAATCGAAAAATATTTGCCCTGAAAATGCGAGCACGCCCGTCCACGCGTCCAGAGATGCTAACGGTAACCGGGAACCGAACACTTCGTCTGCGGGAGCAGCAAGCATACTGTCTGCAAGAACCACTTTCATAAACAATCCCAAAGATAACAGGAACAATCCCTGCGTCAACTGTTTTTGACTGGTGACCCGCGGACTTTCAAATTGTGGAACAAGCTGGTGCGGACGAACGATCGGTCCTGCAACGAGATGCGGGAAAAACGTTACAAATAAGGAAAAGTCCAATAATGATTTTACTGGCTCACTTCTTTTTTTGTACATGTCAATTGTATAACAAAGCGTGGTGAAAGTATAAAAAGAAATACCAGCAGGTAAGATAATATTAGGCCTGGCAGGATGAAAATTTATTCCAACCAGGTTCGTAAGGTGAACAAAATTTTCAAGAAGGAAGGTGCCATACTTAAAAAAACACAACATGCCAAGGTTGCCTATCAGGCTTACTA
>CAXTDO010000939.1:0-2357 GCA_964242315.1 uncultured Flavihumibacter sp. | reverse complement strand
TAAGTGCCAGCAGAACATATGCGCTCTTCATGAAAGTGTTGCGTGAAGAACATTTTGATACAAGAAATGGACTGATCCGTTGCAGTGGCGGCGGACAAACAAAATGCATGAAGTACCTTCCCGGAAACTTCAGGATTGTAAAAGATAACCTGTTTGAACCGCCGAAAGTTTTTGAAATTATTAAACAAGGTTCAGGCTCAGACAACCGGGAAATGTACCAGGTATTCAATATGGGACACCGGCTGGAAATCTTTACCGATGCTGCATCTGCCAAAGAAATAATTAATCTGTCGAAGTTGTTTGAGATAGATGCACAGATTGTCGGCAGGGTAGAAGCATATCACAAAAAAGAGTTGGTGCTGAAGCTGGATGAGGAAGAGATCGTGTATTGATGTCTTTGAACTGTGATTAATTGATTAAATGACGGGCTATGAATCTACTCATAGTCTCGCACTGGTCATTTGTTTTTGAACTGTGACTAATTGATTTTATGATAGGCTACGATTGGTTTCATAATCCATCATAAAATCAATTAATCACAGTTCAAAAACAAACAAATCATTCAGCTTCAAGCTTGAATGTTATTGGTTGCTTTTTGTAACAGGTTACTTTGTGGCCATTTTGATATGCAGGTTCCCATTTACCACTGTTTGTAATCACGCGAACCGCTTCTTCTCTCAGGCCTCCTTCGATGGGACCTTTTATAGCTTCCACATTGCTAACGTTCCCGTCTTTATCCACTATAAATTGAACGACTACTGTGCCTTGAATTTCTTTTTCCTGGGCTTCTTGCGGGTATCTGAATGCCTTATTAAGATACCTCATCCAGGGGCTTGCGCCACCCGGATAGCCTGGCTCTATTTCAGCTTTAGTAAAGATCTCATTACTGCCATTTGCTGCATGTAACCTTTTCTGAATAGCTTCCTTTAAAAAGGCAACAACCATACTATCTTTCTTTTCATTCACTTTGCTTATTGATACCGGTGAGGGGTTGAATTCATCTTTATTCTTAACAGAACAGGCGCAGAATATCAGCAATAAAACAGGCACTGCCATTAACTTTCGAACATTACCATACCGGGTATTATTGTGTTGTAAAATCATGGTGATCCTCCTTTTTATTTGATCATAAAAAAATTGATTGGAAATAAAGATTTGTTTCGGTGAAACTGCCTGCATCACCAGCAATTCGGCGTAATAGTGCCTGTCTGTTGCTGAGGCGGCGTATTCGTCTGCAAGAAATTCATGTATCACCTTCAATTCCTTATTCAGCAGGTAACAGAACGGGTTGAACCAAAACAGGGAACTGGCAAGCTGCATGAACAGGATATCATAGCTGTGTTTTTGTTGTACATGATACAACTCATGTCTGAGTATGTGTTGTCCTTCTTCCGTTTCTATTGAGATGTTTTCATTCCAGAACACTGTGTTGAAAAAAGAAAAAGGAGTGCCGGGTTCCGCCGTATTATAGATCTGCACGATATTGAGTGCCTGTGGATGATGCTTTAACAAAAGCGTTCTGATATATGCCAGGGATTTAATCACAGGAAAAAGCGTGAAAAGAAAGCCTGTTACATAAACTGATATAAGAATGTTCCGCGAAGTGATCAATGAATTGAGAAAGCCTTGCTTTGCCGTAATTATAATTTCCTTTTCCCAACCTCCGAAAGCAATACCATGTAGTGTCTTCGCAATTGCCTGTTCGTCGTTACCTGCCGATAGCAATGGCAGTTTAATTAACGGAAGAACAACTGAAAATATAATACTTGCCAAAATATAAAACCTGTTGTACTGGTGCATTCTTGTATTACGGAGAAAGAAAAAATAATAACCATAAAACAATGCTGTACAAACAACCAGTTTAAGCACATAGATGAGTACTATCATTTGTCACGTTTTTTGGATGAATTAATCTGTGCCAGAAGATCTTCAAGTTCCTGCCGGCTCAGTTTGTTATCGGATAAAAAATGAGATACCAGCTTGGCAGGAGAACCTTCAAAGTATCCTTTCACCAGTTGCTGAATGCTTTTTTTGCCATATTCCTCTTTTGTAGTGGCCGGGCGGTACAAATTATTTCGTCCCTGCACTTCATATGTTACGAAGCTTTTTTCTATCAAAATTTTTAAAAGCGTAGCGATAGTATTGGAATGTGGTTTGGGTTCCGGCATTAATTCAAGGATATCTTTGAGAAATCCCTGCTCTATTTTCCAAAGCACCTGCATGACCTGTTCTTCTGATTTTGTGAGGCTTTTGAACATAACTAATTATTTAGTTATGTAAACTTATAACTAAATAATTAGTTATACAAATAAAAATATCTTTACGAAATTTTCATTTAAGTTTAATCTGTGTGGGGT
>CAXTDO010000938.1:0-2357 GCA_964242315.1 uncultured Flavihumibacter sp. | reverse complement strand
GTTGTATGCTTCCGATAACAAACTGCGTAAGGGCCTCCACCGGGGGTCTGGCTGAAGGTTTCTCCAGGGTAATACCGCAGGATGTCCTACAATCCACTGATTTTCGTAATAAAAATTAAATCCCAGCAGGTCTAGATAATCAGGCGAACCACCTAACTCAGGGCAGATATTGCCACACAGAATATCTAAAGACTGATATTGATCATTGTGAACTCTTTCCGCATCCCTGATCTGATCTGCCGTTGCGTTTAATGGTGGTACCACGTTAATGAGCGGTTCAGTTGTTAAAATACGTACTGTCGGATCTACTTCAAGCATTGCAGCAACGCCTTCAATATAAGCCCTCATTAGCGCATATTTTACTTCCCAACCCTGTCCCCAACAATAAGGCGATGTTCCACGGGCATCCCCGCCGAGCCACGACAAAAAGCTCACTTCATTTATCGGGGTTATTATCAGTGTAGCATCGGGTTGATGCGAACGGTAAAACAGCACAAAGGCCCTGCAAAATGCAGCAAAGCGCCTGGCAAACAACGGGTGAAGTGGTGTAAGATCATCGGGGAAACCAAAATGACAGATATCCCAGACCTGCTGAATGTTATGCTGACGGCCTTTATCCATCATCATTTTAACCGTGCTCCAGTCATAATGATAAGCCGTTTTTTCTACCTGGCTCCATCTTAAACCTTCTCTTACAGTACGAAAGTTAAACGGGACAAGCCTTTGATAATCCTCATCGAGGAGCTGGTAATGACCGGTAAGGTGCAAAAAATCTACCCTGTTACCAAAAGCATTCAGTTGGTCGGTACATTCATAACCCGCCATCCAAAAGGATTTAAAAGGATTTTTTTGATTACCATAATTTATGGTACTATCATAATCGGAAGGGAACATCATAGAGTTGTAACATTTGTTAAATGCAATAATAATCTTTAGTCAAGAGTGTACGGCTACTATTATATGTACCGCTGCTGTTTAGAAAGGGTGTATTGAAAAATTCATGCCGTAACGCTGTTGTCAGCTATGAGATATGGGATATGAGGTAAACTGTTTAACGTTACCGGTTTGCTGTCTTCTCCTGATTGATTGAAGCGTCGACGGAATGTTTCCAGTGTTTAAAAATTTGCAGAATGATTGAAACGGCTATTAAAGAGATTGCAACCTGTGCACAAAAAATGACATGATTGGAGTTTTCACCATCAGCTGACTGCCTTTTAATAATGATTCCGATAAAAGCCCATATTCCCACCAATCCGAAAGCTGCATTGTTTTTGAAATTTACCAGGTACATATTTAAAAGAGTACCAATGCTGATCAGTACAACGGTCCATAAATATGGAGCAATTCCCGCACCATTCCAGTGCATGTCAACTAATAGGGCTGTAATATTAGCAATAGTAGCGATGCTTATCCATCCCAGGTAAAGGCTAAAAGGAACGTCGATCAGAAACTTTTCTACAGGTGGTTTCAGAGGAAGCGCCAGATGCAGCCGTTCATGAATGGTTACTAAACTGAATAATATTACCAACATGATGACTACCGACACGGCAACCTGTTCATAATGCCAGGCTACGATCCAGCTTGCATTGGCCAAACAATTAATTACAAAAGGCCCGGAGATATTTAAAATTTTTGCCCGTGATGGATGACTCTTTTTAAATAGCACAACACACTGAAAAATTATAAAGCCGAGAAGGAAAAGATAAATAACACTCCAGATAGAAAAAGTCAATCCTGCGGGTGTGAAAAGATTAGGGTATTGGTCAGAAAGTTGTCCGGTGCTTTTGCCGTTTAGCGGCAACACAACCGCTAAGGTATTAAATACTAATACCAGTATAAATGCAAGGATATTAAGAATCGCTATTCCTTTTTTTGACCCCGCTGAATTATTATTGCGCTCCATACAAATCAGGTATTATATAGCATGAAGTTCATTAATTTTCAAATCATCTAATTTATTGGTTAATTGTTAGGTTCCTTTGAGCCGTTTTATTCAACAAAACTAGTCGCTATAATTATTTAGATGATGACATCATTACAGGCCCTGGTGTTAAGTTAATCGTAACAGACGTTTTATCTGTTGACAGTCAGGATAGCTTTTTTAACCACAGAGGAAAATCCGGAGATAAGGTTAGCTACTACAATGAAATGCGTCATATCATGCACAAAAGCTAAATTGCCGTTTTTGAAGATTCCAATTTACCCTTCTACCACCATATAACTTTCCACAGGTTCGCAGGTACACACCAGATTCCTGTCGCCATAGGTATTGTTGACTCTTGAAACTGCAGGCCAGAATTTATTGGAGTAAAGGTACTCCAAAGGAAAAGCTGCCTGTTGTCTTGAGTATCCATGCG
>CAXTDO010000937.1:0-2359 GCA_964242315.1 uncultured Flavihumibacter sp. | reverse complement strand
GCGGTTCTGTACATGGCAAAGATGCCCTGGATGAAGCGCTCAACCGTGGATTGAAAGCATCGCCCATACACGAAGTGCTGGTGGAAAAAGCCGTTTTGGGTTGGAAAGAATTTGAACTGGAATTACTTCGTGATGCGAACGACAATGTTGTAATCATTTGTACGGTGGAGAATTTTGATCCTATGGGAATTCATACCGGCGATTCCATAACGGTTGCCCCTGCTATGACCTTAAGTGATTCCGCTTACCAGTTAATGCGCAACACGGCCATTCGTATGATGCGCGACCTGGGGAATTTTGCAGGCGGTTGTAATGTACAGTTTGCGTTAAACCCTTCTACCGAAGAAATTATTGCTATTGAGATAAATCCGCGCGTAAGCCGATCTTCTGCACTTGCTTCAAAAGCTACCGGTTATCCTATTGCAAAGATAGCCGCCAAGCTTGCCATTGGCTATAACCTCGACGAACTTGAAAACCAGATCACAAAAAATACTTCTGCCTATTTTGAACCGGCATTAGATTATGTTATTGTGAAGATGCCACGCTGGAATTTTGATAAGTTCAAAGGCGCCAACGATACCCTTGGCTTGCAAATGAAAAGCGTAGGCGAAGTGATGGCAATAGGCAGAAGCTTTACGGAAGCTATTCAAAAAGCCTGTCAGAGCCTGGAGAACAATGCAGTGGGTCTTGGCTATTACGGTAAGAGCCTGATGCATGCGGAAGAATTACTCGATTATATAAAAGTGCCAAAGTGGGATAGGATCTTTCGAATAAAAGATGCTATCATGGCCGGTGTTTCCGTAAACACCATTTCCAAAGCTACCAACGGAATTGATCGCTGGTTTCTTTATGAGATACAGAAAATTTGTAATCTTGAAAAAGAGTTAGCAAAGTTCAAGTTCGATAACCTGCCTTTTGAATTGTTAAGGGATGCCAAGCGCATGGGCTTTAGTGATGAACAGATCTGCAGGATAATGAATGACGGCACCGAAGATGAGATGTATGACAGAAGAAAGGCCGAGGGGCTGACAAGGGTTTTTAAAATGGTGGATACCTGTTCCGCTGAATTTGAAGCGAAGACACCTTATTTTTATTCCACTTTTGAAAACGAAGCAAGTACTGCAGGAAGCGGAGATCAGCCGGCGAATGAGAGCAGGGTAAGTGACAGGAAAAAGATCATTGTGCTGGGTTCCGGTCCGAACAGAATTGGACAGGGTATTGAATTTGACTATTGCTGCGTACACGGTCTTTTGGCCATTAAAGAATGTGGCTATGAAGCCATCATGGTTAACTGTAACCCGGAAACCGTTTCAACAGATTTCGACGTTGCAGACAAATTATACTTTGAACCCGTTTACTGGGAACACCTCTGGGAAATTGTGGAGCATGAAAAACCTGAAGGCGTTATCGTACAACTGGGTGGACAAACCGCCCTTAAACTGGCGGAACGTTTGCATAAAAAAGGTATTAAAATCATCGGCACTTCTTACGACAGCATGGACATTGCTGAAGACCGCGGGCGTTTCAGCGACAGGCTGAAAGAACTTGAAATTCCTTATCCCGACTATGGCACAGCGTTCTCCGTTGACCAGGCGGTAGTAGTGGCAAACAAAGTTGGCTATCCGGTACTGGTGCGTCCCAGTTACGTGCTGGGCGGACAAAGAATGCGCATCGTAATCAATGACGATGAAGTAGAAAGCGCTGTAATAAGTTTGCTTAAACATATCCCCGGTAATAAAATACTTATTGATCATTTCCTTGACCGCTGCCAGGAAGCGGAGATCGATGCTATATTTGATGGCGACGATTTTCACGTGATGGGTGTTATGGAACATATTGAACCTGCAGGCATACACAGTGGCGATAGTAATGCAGTGCTGCCTGCCTTCAACCTCACTCCTCTGGTAGTAACTACAATGGAACACTATGCAGAAAAAATTGCCCGGGCACTGAATATTAAAGGACTGATCAATATTCAGTTCGCCATAAAAGATAGCAAAGTGTATGTAATTGAAGCCAACCCAAGGGCTTCGCGCACCACTCCATTTATTGCCAAGGCTTACCAGATTCCTTATTTGAATGTTGCTACAAAAATCATGATCGGCACGCATAAATTGAAGGACTTTACATTCGAGAAAAAGCTCAACGGATTTGCTATCAAAGAGCCTGTGTTCTCCTTTGATAAGTTTCCCGGTGTTAATAAAGAGCTGGGCCCTGAAATGAAATCAACCGGTGAAGCAATCCGCTTCATCAAAGATCTCCGTGATCCTTACTTTCGCCAATTGTATAAGGACAGGAGTATGTATTTGAGTAAGTAGCTCAAAAGATGGAACGACCTGTGAGGTGTCTCAAGACCGCA
>CAXTDO010000936.1:0-2367 GCA_964242315.1 uncultured Flavihumibacter sp. | reverse complement strand
GTTTTCTGAAAGGCTCTTTGAGGTCTTTACCGGTTATAGTGGTAAAAATGGCGAGTTCGGCGCTGGCTTTTTCCAGTTGTTCATATTTATTTTTAAGCTCGGTATGTAACCTTTGTAATTCCTGCTCGGCCTTTATCCGGTGACTCACATCGTGCATCAGGTTCATGATGCCTATTAAAGCTCCGTCTTTATTTTCAAGGGGAATAATATGGGTTTCATAAAAATGCCGGTGTTCAAAATGAGGATCGGGAAACAGGAAAGATTTGTGTCCATCTAATGCCATGCGCAGTGCCTGTAAAAATTCATCATCTCTTTCCAAAGCAGGAAATACTTCGAATAAGGGCCTGCCAAGGACCTCGATTCTTGATACTCCCGTTATGATTTCCGACGCGCGGTTCCAGGCAGTAACCCGCAATGCTGTATCCAGGGCCATTACACGGTCTATGCTGGCGTCGACCAGCAATCCATATACGTCAAACGAATCAGGCTTTTTTGGAATTTTCAACATATTGCTGCGGCTTTACCAACCATCTTTCAACCCAAAATATAAATGAACGCACCTTCAATATACAGTTATTATATTGATTATAAGGCAATATTGTTGCCTGAAGTATTTTGTATTGTTTCTCGTATCGGAAAATACAATTTGGTAAGAAATCTTCGTGTCCTTTGTGGGCTTTCCTTTGTGTTCTTTGTGGTTAACAGCGTCTTTAATTCAAAGAGTTTTTTAACCACAAGGAACACAAAGGAAAGCCCACAAAGGACACAAGGGCAATGTTATTCAGTTAAGAAATATTCAATATTCAATTTTAAATAATTACATATCAGATTATTAATCAAAGCCGGATTAAACATTGAAAATTATCAATTGAATATTGAACATTTTCTTAACTGACATTGGACACCAGGTATGCCTGCAGGTTAACGGCCTGGATTTATATAGTTGTGTACTTATCTACCATTGCCCGTAACGCCTTAATGGCAAAGGGCTTTTCCAATGAATCATCTGCACCCGCCAGCCTGGCGAAAACATGTATATTAGGACTGGCCGAGAGCATTATAACAGGAACATGACTGGTACCAATCCTGCTTTTTAAAAACCTGCAAATATCCAGGCCATCAACTCCTGAAAGTTGTTTATCAAGAATGTAGATATCCGGCACCAGGCTTTCATCATTTAAGATAGAACTTCCGTTGTGATAAATAGACACCTCATAGTTACGCGGAGAAAATATCAATTTGAATGCCTCCTGTACTCCCGGATCATCATCAACAATTATTATTCGCTTCATTAATTAATTTTATTATTATAAGGAAGAATAAAACGAAATGTGGTGCCTGTATCTTCCTGATTGCTTTCTACGTCAATCGTGCCTCCGTGGCGTTTTATGATTGCTGCGCTGATGTATAAGCCCAGTCCCATACCGGGATAAGTTTGTATTTTCGGATTACCGATACGGAAAAAGCGTTCAAACACATTGCCTATTAACAACGCAGGGATGCCGATACCATGATCCTGTATGCTTACCTTAACGCCGGCAGGCGTTTCTTCCGACACAATGATGATTTCTCCGCCATCAGGCGAATATTTTATAGCGTTAGATATTAAATTAGTAAGTACCTGGCTGATGCGTTCTCTGTCTGCCGTTATCAGTTGCGGTTGTGAAGGCCGGAAGATGATATGATGCGTTTGTGAGATGCGTTGTAATTCTTCTATGCGAACTGAAATTAAACTGTTAAGATCAAATTTTTCGAATTCAAAAGCAAGATGCCCTTCGGCAATCTTGGTAGTATCCAGCAGATCATTGATCAGTTCACCCAGTCTGTTTATCTGCCCGTTAAGCTTGCTGATCAGTCTCGTGTTCTCATCATCATTTTGGTTTTCGAATATTTCCTGTAAGATTTCGGCATACACTTTTATGCTGGTTACCGGTGTTTTAAGTTCATGGCTTGCTATGGCAATAAATTCATCCTGCCGCTGCTGAAGCAATTTCTGTTCGGTTATGTCAATGATGAATTGAACCCACTCTTCATCGCTTATTCTGGTAGCCGAAGCAAGGGCCCACCATTGCGTGCCATCCTTGCGGGTGTATTGTTTTTCATAGGGCGTAGTTTGGCCATAAGATAAAATTTCTTCAGTGACCTTAAGCAAATGAGGGATGAATTCTTCAGAAGTGAGCTCGTTCCTGCGCTCCATGGCGTTCACCAGTTCATCATGCGTATATCCGCACATCCGCAGAAAAGCTTCATTCGCCCCGGATATTTCGCCATTAAATTTAATGAAAATTACCCCGACCGTTTCAATAGAGAAGGCTTTTTGTAACCTTTCCTCCGATTTTTTCAATTCCTCTTCAGCTCTTGTTCGTT
>CAXTDO010000935.1:0-2378 GCA_964242315.1 uncultured Flavihumibacter sp. | reverse complement strand
GTTATTGCATGAACTACAATCCACCTTATTATAAGGATCTTTTTGAACAGTACGGCTTTCGTACCTTTTATAATCAGGTGTGTTTTGCCAGGTCTGTCAAAGGAATTATGAAGGATAAATTTTATGAAAGGCATGCCAACATTGCAAAAGATCCCGGCTACCGGGCCATTTATATTGATAAAAGAAACCTGAAAAAATATGCTGCTGATTTTACGACCATTTATAATAAGGCATATGCCGGTCATGGAGGTTTAAAAGAAATGCATATTGAAATAGTGATGAAATTATTCAAGAAGATGAAACCTTTTATGGATGAAAAGATTATCTGGTTTACCTATTATAAAGAGGAACCAATTGCTATGTGGATCAATATCCCGGAACTTAATCAGTGGTTCAAATATCTTAATGGGAAACTTGATTTTGTAGCAAAGCTGAAATTTTTATGGGTGAAAGCCACTAAAAAATGCTCCAGGTTTACAGGCCTGGTATTTGGAATTGTTCCTGAATTTCAAGGTACCGGAGTAGATGCTTTTATGATAGTGGAAGGAGCCAAGATTATTCAGCATCAGTTAGATTATGATGATTATGAAATGCAATGGATCGGAGATTTTAATCCAAAGATGATCAACATCGGAGAGAGCCTGGATACCTACAGAAGCCGGAGGCTGGTTACCTACCGCTACCTTTTCGACCGCACCAAAGAGTTCCGGCGGCATCCAATGCTAAGCTAATGATTAATGATTAATGATTAATTGTTATCTGTAAGACGGTAACCATTTTTCAACTGACCATTAACAACTAACCGTTAATAATTAATCATTAACCATTAATCATTAAATTTTTAACTTCGCTATCAGCTATGGATAAATTTATTGTATCTGCACGAAAATACCGGCCTCAGAACTTTTCAACAGTGGTGGGGCAGGAACATATTACTACAACCTTAAAAAACGCCATCAAAAATAATCAGCTCGCACATGCTTTTTTGTTCTGCGGGCCAAGAGGTGTTGGAAAAACAACCTGTGCAAGAATACTGGCTAAAACCATCAATTGCGAAAACCTTAGTAAAAGCGGCGAAGCATGTAATAAATGCGGCAGTTGTGTGTCTTTCAATGAAGGCGCCTCCATGAATATCCATGAACTGGATGCCGCCAGCAATAATTCCGTTGATGACATACGCTCCCTTGTGGAGCAGGTACGCTTTGCACCCCAGGCAGGAAAATATAAAGTATACATTATTGATGAGGTGCACATGCTGAGTGCATCCGCCTTCAATGCCTTTCTTAAAACGCTCGAAGAACCGCCGCCTTACGCCATCTTCATTCTGGCAACTACCGAAAAGCATAAGATCCTGCCAACGATCCTGTCGCGGTGCCAGATATTTGATTTCAAACGCATCACGTTAAACGATACGGTGGCTCATCTGATGGAAATTTGCGACAAAGAAGAAGTGAAAGCCGAAAAACCTGCCTTACAGGTTATAGCACAAAAAAGCGAAGGTTGCCTGCGGGATGCGCTGAGTATTCTTGATAAAATTGTAAGCTTCACCAATGGCGAGCTTTCCTACGCGAACACGCTGGAGCACCTTAACATACTGGATGCCGATTATTATTTCAAACTGATCAATGGCATGCTCGACCAGGACCTTGCGTCCATCCTGCTATTATATGATGATATCAACCGCAAAGGCTTTGAAGGCGATATGGTATTAAACGGATTCATGGAATTTCTTAGAAACCTGCTGGTATGCCTTGATGAAAAAGTTGCCGGTTTACTGGAAGTGGTGGAAAGCTTTAAAGACAGGTACATTGAAACCGCTCAAAAGATTTCACCTGCATATATCATCAGCTCATTAAATGTTTTAAACGAAACAGAAATCAATTATAAAGCTGCAAGAAATAAAAGGTTGCATATTGAACTGGCATTGATTAAACTCTGTTACCTGCAACAGGCTTTGGACCTATCGGCTACTGACAACACCGTAAAAAAAAAACTGACGGATAAGGCTGTTCCGCTGGCATTCAAATACCTGCCTGTAATTGAGTTTAAAAAGACAGGTTCTAAAAAGAATGTTGTTCAGGAACCTCCTGCTGAAGCAAAGCTGATCATTGAAGTGGAGAAACAAGAAATTGCTACTTCACCGGCAAAAACCGAAGTACAGAAAAAACCGGAAGAACCTGCAGATATAAAAGATAAACCACCCTCTACAAAACTGGGAGCGCTGAGTAAGATCAGGCAGCAATATATTAAATCGAACGAAGCAGCAACTGCTGTTGTTATAAAGCCACGTGGTGCAGAATAGCTGCGAAATGCCTGTAATAATTATACCGCATCATTAAGGGAAGCAAAAAATCCTGCCGCCCGGAGCGGCGACAGTG
>CAXTDO010000934.1:0-2392 GCA_964242315.1 uncultured Flavihumibacter sp. | reverse complement strand
TCTTTGTGCCTTCGTGTCTTTGTGGCCAGTAATTAACCTTTCCTTCTTCCTGCTTTCTTATCCTTTTTCAATTTGCTTTGCTGTTCAGGTGTAAGAAATGAATTCATTTTCTCAGATCTTTCTTTGTTAAGTGCAAGAAACTGTTGTCTCTTTTCTTTCTTGTCAAGGCTTTGATCGTCTTTGAGAGCACGCGCTTTATCTTTAAACTCTTTATTTACATCCTTCATCTGCTTGGCCTGCTCTGATGTAAGATTAAGATCGGCGATCATCTTTTTACGATCTTCTTTTTTTGTTTCCTGTTTTGTTGTGGCTGGGTTTGTAGTAGCTGGTGCAGTCTGCGCCTGAGACATCACTGCAAAGCCCGTAAGAAATAAACCAATAACGAATAACTTTTTCATAATCTTTATTTTCTTTTATAAGTATGAATAGACAGTCGTTTAAAATAGCGGTTTAAACACTCTATGTTAAAGTGCATTATGGGTATTGACTTTAGCTGAAGGAATCATAAAAATGATGCGATCATCCCGTTCATTTTCCCGGCCTCCTTATAAAATTCAGCCAGCTTTTGTATAACGTTTTCTACCATGGAGTCAGGACAGGAAGCGCCGCTTGTAAGCAACACTTTAACCGGTTGTATATCAGGAAGGTAATTAGCTGTAATCAATTCCTGCTTTGTATGAAAGTTATAATGAAGAATCTCATTAGGCGATAATATGTTTTGTTCTGAGTTGATAAAAAAAGTAGGAAGCTTCTCTTCGCATAGTTCCACCAGGTGAGAGGTGTTTGAAGAATTGTAGCCGCCAACAACGATTGCAAGATCGGCCGGAGTGTTTATCATGCCGGATACTGCGGTCTGGTTGTCGTTAGTGGCGTAACATAATGTATCCCTGGTATCGGCAAACCGTTCGCCAACAGTAGCACCGGTTAAACTATATTTTAAAACCATGGTTTGTTTAAGAAAATCTGAAATAGCCTGCGTATCGCTTGCCAGCATTGTAGTTTGATTAACTACACCAATGCGTTCCAGATCTTTTGTTACATCAAAACTATTACTAAACTGCCCGTTAAACTCTTCGGTAAACCGTTCGGCGGGTTTTTCACCATTAATGTATTTAGCCAGTTCCATCGCTTCTTTCATATTGTTCAATACGAGTGTGGGCGTATGAAAAGAAGCATGAGAAAATGTTGCCCTGGTTTCTTCATGACCGGGTTTGCCATGAACGATTACCGTATAATTTTTTTGTGCAATTTGCTCTGAGCGATTCCAGACCCTTTCTACAAACGGACAGGTAGTATTATATCTGGCGGTTTGAATACCGATATCATTGAGCCTTTTCTCTATATCGAGTGTAGTGCCAAAGGCAGGTATGATAACGATGTCATCGGCGTTGAGTGTTGAAAAAGGAATAAGCTGGTTGCCATGGGTATCTTGCAGAAACTGCAATCCTCTTTGCTGCAGGTCAGCATTAACATGAGGATTATGAATCATCTCGCTTAATAAAAATATCCTTTTGCCTGGGTTTTCCTCCAGCGTACGAAATGAAATCTCAATGGCACTCTCCACTCCATAACAGAATCCAAAATGACGGGCCAGGAATATATGCAATGAGCCGAAGTCGAGCAAGGTAGGTGAATAATCCTTTTTTAATTTATCGTCCAGCTTTCTTTTGTTTTTAATAGTATTAATAAGCGGACTGCGATATGTTGCGGGTATGTTGAATGTTTTCATTGTGTTGCTGGTAGAACCGACGCAAAGGTACAAAGGAAGTTTTAATTGTAAACAGTAGCCACAAAGGCACGAAGGCACTAAGAGTGCACAAAGAAAATTTAGCAAGGTATAGGCAACAAAAGAAATTTTTTAGCGTAATAGTTCACAGCGCACATCTCATAAAATTAACTTTGTGTTTCTTTGTGCCTTTGTGCCTTAGTGGCTATGCAAATGGCCATAGGTAATATCAAAAATTCATCTACAATAAAAACCATGAGTGAACAATTTGTACCCGTTGAGTGGAGTAAAAACACAAACATCTACGAGGTAAACTTACGCCAATACACAACAGAAGGAACCTTTGTTGCTTTTGAAAAAGAACTTCCGCGGTTGAAAGAAATGGGTATTGAAGTGCTTTGGTTTATGCCCATTACTCCTATAAGCGAAAAGATGCGCCAGGGAACTTTAGGAAGTTATTATGCCTGTTCTGATTATACCACTACCAACCCGGAATTCGGCAGTATTGACGATTTTAAACACCTGGTAAACACTGCTCATTCTTTAAATTTTAAAGTGATTATTGACTGGGTGGCTAATCATACCGGCTGGGATCACCGGTGGACACGGGAGCATCCTGAGTTCTATCGCCAAAATCACGATGGTAATTTTTATGATGCTCATGGC
>CAXTDO010000933.1:0-2396 GCA_964242315.1 uncultured Flavihumibacter sp. | reverse complement strand
ATAGAAAAGAACTGCCTGCCGTGCCTTCCGACGCCTCATCTCTTGAAAATTATATTAAAGACAAGGAATCCAGGCACAAGCTAAAACCCGATAATGAGGCCAGGATAATATGTTACGACAGCTTAAAACAGAAAACACCTTATGCTATTGTTTACCTACCAGGTTTTACAGCAAGCCAGGCAGAAGGCGACCCTGTGCATAGAATTACCGCGCATAAATTCGGGTGTAATCTTTATCTATCAAGATTGGCCGAACATGGCATTGATACCACTGATGCTTTAGTAAACCTTACTGCAGATAATTACTGGCAATCGGCTGAAGAGGCCCTTGCCATTGGTAAGCAGCTTGGTAATAAAGTTATTATAATGGGTACCAGCACCGGTGGCACTTTGGCGTTGATGCTCGCAGCCGAATATCCTGAAGTAAAAGTGATACTGATGCTGTCTCCTAACATTGCCATTAATGACCCATTCGCATTCCTTTTGAACAATCACTGGGGACTTCAGATAGCACATACGGTGCTAAAATCTGAGTATATAACTTCTAAAGACCCAAGGCCAATTTATAAACAATACTGGAGCACACCTTACCGGGTAGAAGCGGCTGTTCAGTTGGAAGAATTACTGGAAACTTCCATGAAGCCGGAAACCTTCAAAAGAATAATACAGCCGGCACTCTCTCTGTATTATTATAAAGATGAAGTACACCAGGATAGTGTGGTAAGTGTTACTGCTATAAAAAAAATGATGACAGAACTGGGCACACCCGATAGTTTAAAAAGATCGGTTGCCATACCCAATGCAGGCAGCCATGTAATAGGGTCTTATATAAAGTCGAAAGACGTGGAGGCTGTTGAAAGCGAAATTGAAAAATTTATGATTGAGGTGCTGAAAATAAAGCCCCTGAGCTGAATATTATATCGTTAAAGGTTAGGATGCTTCAAAAATCCGACAACGAAAAACTACTATCTTCTTCGGCTATAGTAATGGTGGATACTCCCAGCCCTTCAATTTCAATTTCTACAATATCGCCTTTCTGTAGCCACTGGTTTGAATAATTGGGATCTTCCATACCGGTTTGATTCAGATTTAAGTAACATCCCATGATAACCGAGCCTGTACCAATTACATCACCAGGCTGCAAATCTGCACCATAAGCACAACTTTGTAATATCTCCGCAAATGTCCAGTTGATATCTGCAAGATTATTTGTAATGAGCAGTTTGCCGTTCACGCTGCATTTTATGGCTACATCAAAGCTATCGCCTACATGATCTTCTTTTTGAATTACAAATGGCTCCAATTCATCGGGTGTAACTAACCACGGACCTAACACATTAGCAATATCTTTATTTAGCAGATCTTCCTGCGCTAATATTCTGTTCATAATCAGATAACCACCAATATACTGGTCTGCATCTTCTGCAGTGATATTTGTGCAATGAGATGAAACCACTATGGCAACACCCATCTCAAAGTCGAGCTCGTTAAAATGATCGGGCATGCAATTTACCTCGCCAGGTCCTTGAACGCAATGATGATTGATAAAATGATAGGCAGGATATGGGCTGGTATCCCCAGAATTTTGGTTCATTCCGTTTGTCAGCCCTTCAGATACTATCGCCCGTCTGCATGAAGCAGGAAAGGGAACAGGTGAAATCAGGTTTACTGATCCGGCAGGAATACCCTGGTTTAGTGAAGTTTTCCCTTGTTCAATGGATTCATGGATATTTTTTACCAAAGGAAAGTAGTCATCCCAATAATTCAGGAACATGCTCATGGTTGATGGCAGTTCAGGATGAAGTGTATCCATATTATACAAAGTATTCCCGACAAGCATAGCCAATTGCTCATGCCCCTCTTTGATATAAGAAACTAGTTTCATGAGGCTGACTTATTCAGATGAAAAAAAATGCATGATTTGAACATTAAGACCTAAAGTAATGATATGTAGATTTATACCAAATAGAAATACTAAAAATCTGTGAATAAATTTATTTAGCCAGGTGCTTTAAACTCTTTTTAGCTTAATGTGATTAAATTGTTAAATAAGCATCATAAAAAATGATTATCAGTACTACTATCCATCGTATAAAAATAACGTATGTACTTTTTGCTATATGTAATGAATTGTAAAAGATAAAATGAATTAAATTTGCATGGTAAAAATACTAGCATTAATTTAATGTAAATGAAATTCGATAAAATCCATAATAAAGGCCAGGCCAGGCTTTTTAAAAGCCAATATGCTGAAATGCTGACTAAGACGCATCCCCTGGTAATCTGGGGCATGTATTTACCTCTGATCACTTATTTAGTGCTGCGCAGCTACAACAAGTTTAACTTTTCTCCGATTTACATCGCTGTTATTTTTTTTATTGGTATGCTGTCATGGAC
>CAXTDO010000932.1:0-2397 GCA_964242315.1 uncultured Flavihumibacter sp. | reverse complement strand
GTATTTACCTAAAACATTCTCCCAAAGTTTTCGGTTCTTAACCTGAATGTCTTTGAATATAACAGACTTCCATGGCGTAGCATATAAATAATCAACCCGGGTTTTTGTACATACCTCCAAAAGATCCCTGAAAAATGGTATTGAAAATGATTCGTCCCTTTTATAAATACCCAGCCATAATTTATTTCCATACTGATTAAAACCTTCATAATACGGAAGCCTGAAGTCTTTTCTTTCCAATTCCTGTTCTATAGCAATGTCGGGCAGGTGATGCTGGCCTTGTAAATTTTCATATAATAAGTTTCCATCAATTTCAACCTGGTCGTAAAATAGTTGATTGTTTTGAGTAATATGATCTTCAATCATCTGTGCCATCTTTGCAATATCACTCGATGCAACAAGGGACTTCCAGCAGTATATAATGGCTGTTTTAGGAAACCTTAGATACAAATACCAGTAATCCGTTTGTTTAGATGTAATAAAATTAATATTTCCTGTAAAAAGCGGGATCAGACTTTGCTCGCTGTCTACAATATTTATTTTTAAGGTAGGCGTGTAGTTGAACGAATCAAGAATTTCTTTATAGGTCTTACCGGTTAGCCAGTCGGTATTCTGAAATATTCCCTGCGATATATAAGAACTTATGATATTAGGGTAATGTTCTTCGTTTTCTTCAAACAGAAGGTTGGCAGTATGTAGCTCTTTTTTAAAGGCCTCCAGGAAACTGTCTTGAAGGAGCAGATACAGCTGCTGCCGTGTACCAAACCGTATCTCCTCTATCCTCGCATTTTCAGCCGCAGCAAGAATTAATTTTAAGGTATCAACAGCAATAACACCGCCCGGAAAATTAAATTTAATAGTATGAACTTTACGAACCATGGTACCTTAAAGGATTCTTTATTACCGTATTTAAAGAGATGCAATTTTATTGAATGCATGTGACAACTCATTAAAAGTAGCAATTTGATGTTTAATGCGTATAAATACGTTTGTATTTAATTTATCTTAATATAGTACTGGGTAGTCATTTTCTAAATAATCTCACATCAACGGGAGTCTGGGCAGCTATAGTTTCAATATGTTGGGGATGGTGAGCAATCCCATCAGCATGCAACGCCGCAAGAATATCACCGGAGCCATTGAAGGAAAGAGCAGTAACACTTGAAGGAGTATTGCCGATTGTAACGGGAAAAAATTCATCCTGACCGGATTTTTTAACACGCCCGCCATTTAATGGCAACGTAATGGAATCAGGATCGGCCAGACCAAGAGAATAAGACAGGTACGTTTCAACAAACAATGTAAATGTAACAAGCCCGGAAAAAGGATTGCCCGGCAACGCAAAAACAACTGCTCCATCAGGAATATGTCCGCACCAGAAAGGCTTACCAGGCTTAATAGCAACTTTATGAAAGAGTTTTTTTACGCCGAGCGATTCCAGCACTTCGGGAACATAGTCTGCATCGCCAGCAGATACTCCACCGCTGATAATAACAACATCGCCTGTAAGGCCTTGCGATAATAGTTCATACAGCTCATTTTTATCGTCACGTATATGCTCGCATAGGGATGGCTCAATTTTCCATTTTTGTAACATTGCCCGAAACATATATTGATTGCTGTTCCGTATTTGCGTTGGAGTAACTGGTTCATTAACCTTTACTATCTCGTCGCCGGTTGTAAATATTGCTGTCCGTGGAAGTTTTTCAACCATAACGGTTCCCTTTCCTAATGCGGCCAATGCGCTGATAACAGCAGGAGTACACATCACCGGCGGCTTTACAATGCACTCACCTGTCCTTACGTCTTCTCCCTGTTTTGAGATCTGCTGAAACGGTTTATAGTTACCGGGCGGTATTTTTACAGAACCGCCACTATCAACAACAAGTTCTCTCTGTATGATCATGTTCGCACTTCCCGGAACTGCGGCGCCGGTCATGATCTTATAACACTGGCCGCTGTTCAATTCAAATTGGGAGGTCTGACCGGCAAAAATTGTTTCTGCCACACTAAATTCCAGAATCCCCTTTTCAATATCACCTAATTGCATGGCGTAGCCGTCCATCGTAGCGCGGTTGAACGGGGGATAATCGCGGTCGGCAAGAACCGGTTCAGCCAGAATTCTATCCAATGCACTTTCCAATGCCACTACTTCAGTGCCGAAGGATCCGGACAGGCCAATGATTATTTCCTGTGCTTCTTTAAAAGTGATCATCGTATCAGGTATGAGGTGCAATTTAATTAAAAACCCGAAGGGGTGACATATAGCGTCTTAAACATAGAGAATCATGTCACCCCTTCGGGCAATGTCATTTAGTCAATAATGATGAACACGTAACGGGTCCCCTCCTTTTCAAGGAGGGGACGATCAATTAAGATGCGAAGCACTTAATTGAT
>CAXTDO010000931.1:0-2398 GCA_964242315.1 uncultured Flavihumibacter sp. | reverse complement strand
GAGGTAGGCACTATCCGCATGGGCAACGATCCTAAAAAATCTGCCCTGAACAAATATTGCCAGGCGCATGACTGCAAAAATTTGTTTGTTGTAGACGCTGCACCGTTCGTTCAGCAGGGCGATAAAAATGCCACCTGGACGATACTTGCATTCTCTATGCGCACTGCCGAGTACATCCTGGAACAGAGAAAGAAATTAAATGTGTAACCCCTTTCTAAATTAATTCTATTATGAATAGGCGCGACTCTCTCAAAGCACTAGGCTTAACCGTTATTTCCACCGGAGTTTTAGTAGATGCCTGTAAAACCAAAGACAATAAACTGGCTTCACCTGAAACTTCTATGTCGGAAGCAGGCTGGCAAAAAGGTGAATTAGAGCATAACAAAAAATTAAAAGACAGCGAAAAATTCTTTACGGAGCACGAAATGGCCACCATCACCATACTGGCTGATATCATCATTCCGAAAGACGACAAGTCGGGCAGTGCCTCAGATGCAAAAGTGCCGGAATTTATAGAGTTTATGGTTAAAGATATTCCTAACTACCAGGTCCCGATGCGGGGAGGATTACGGTGGCTTGATATGCAATGCCTCAGCCGTTACAATCATCCATTTAAAGACGCTTCAGGTCAACAGCAACTCGAAATGGTTACTGACATAGCGTATCCTGAAAATGTAAAGCCAGGCATGCAGCCGGGCGTTAACTTCTTTAACCGCATGCGCGATCTTACCGCATCAGGTTTCTATACAACAGAGATGGGAGTAAAGGATCTCGGTTATGTTGGCAATCAGCCAAATAAGTGGGAAGGGGTACCATTGGATGAATTGAAACGACATGGTTTGGAAAACATAGGGTAAGTATTTTAATGATTAATTATTAATGATTAATGGTTAGATGTTAAATTTGACTGTATAGTTAACAATTAACCGTTAATCATTAATCATTAATCAAGTAACTGCTCCTTTTGAGAAGACAATATCTGCATCAGCGTCTCCGGCAATTCTTTTGTTTCCATCACAGTACTATAAATCTCCTTTAAAGCACTCTCAAGCTTGCTAAAAATTCCTGCGGCCTCCTCAGACGTCAGTGATTCTAAGTTGGATAATTCGTTCTTCCAGAGATGCTGGTACTCGTTATCACGGTCAGGGCTGTCCTGAACTAAATCTCCGAAAGTAGACAACTCAGTCAACAACTCTTCTATGAAATAATCGCTTTGTTGTTTCGCTGATGCCATAACCTGCTTGCGTTCCGCATTGCTTTTGACGGAGAGTTTATCCACTGCATCTTTTCGGGTAGTATGTATGGCAATCAATTCCTGCACAATATCTAACGCTGTTTTATTTTGAGTTTCCATTGTTGATTGTTTTAAAATCCTGTAAATGATTTTATAATCCTTTAAATCCTGCTCCGGCTTTATTGCAGACCTGTAGGCTGAATCTTATTTTCCAGTTCCAGTTCCTGTCGTACCTGGTCGTCTTTTTTCCTAAACATGGGGAATTGAATCGGACTGGCTTTTGGCCTTTCATCACCAAGTAATACGCCCCATTGACGAAACCTGTCTGTTCGATCAAAAATTATTTTTAACACAGCTATTACCGGAAGAGAGAGAAACATTCCCGACACTCCCGTTAACGCTCCTGCAATGATTACCCCGACGATAGTTGCAAGTGCATTTATTTTTACTTTAGATCCCACGATACGGGGCATCAGTATATTATTATCCAGAAACTGTACGAAAGCTATGGTTCCCAATACAGCGAAGATAGGCCATACGTCAGAAGAAGAAGTAAGCGTAAGCAGCACTCCGATAACATTTCCAACCAGTGCTCCAACATAAGGTATCAGGTTTAATATGGCGAATATCACCCCAATGAGCAGTGCATGCTTTATTCCTATGATCATTAATATTCCTCCAACTAATACGGTAATATAAGTGATCTGGATTAATAGTCCAACGAGGTAACTTTTTATGATAACTTCTGTTTCATGCATTACATCTTTTACCTTATTGTGATTGTTTTCAGGAAACCAGAGAAATACAAAGCGCAGCAGCAGGTTTTTATAAAAAAGGATCAGAAAAATATAGATAGGCAGGAGTCCGACAAACACAAAAATGGAAGTAAGAGAGCCGGCAGCACCACCCAGTACATTGCCTGCATAATTAAGCAGTTTATTGCTTTGCTCGTTTATAAGCTGCAACTGACGTTCGGTTGAAAAATTAGTTTTCCTGTTGATCCATTCACTCAGTGTTTGCAGATGTTTGGTAACATTCTCTTTAATTTGTGGAAAATCGGATACCAGATTACCTATCTGAGAAGAAAAGAACCAGCCTATTCCAACAACAAGCAATACCAGTATAAGTATAGAAATAGTGATAGAAAGTACTTCGGGTATGTTT